>NZ_JBHWUI010000078.1:0-39954 GCF_042737525.1 Kitasatospora sp. NPDC059973
CCGCTGCGCGTGGGGCGTGCAGCGGTTGGGCGGGCCCCCACAGCCTTCGCCCCGCGCCCGGGGGGGGGCCGGCCCACCGGGGACCGGTCGCGCCGCTTCGGCCTCCCCTTCCCCGCCTCCGGCCCCCGCTCCCCCCGACCACCACTCCCATGACGGCACGCAGGAGGCGAACACCTATGGCGGTAACCGACCGGGCCATCGAGAAGATCAAGGAAATGATCGTCTCCGGCGCCCTGCCGCCCGGCGCGAGACTCCCCAGCGAGGCCGATCTCGCCGAACAGCTCGGGCTGTCGCGCAACTCCCTGCGCGAGGCCGTCCGGGCGCTCACCGCGATGCGGCTCCTCGTCCCCAGGCAGGGCGACGGCACCTACGTCTCCGGCCTGGAACCCCACCTCCTGCTGGAAGCCATGGCCTTCACCGCAGACGTCTCCCACGGGCACACGGCCTGCCAACTCCTGGAGGTGCGGCGCCTGCTGGAGCCGCAGGCCACCGCCCTCGCGGCCGGCCTGCTCACCGACGAACGCCTGCGGACGCTGCGGGCCGTCCTCGACCGGAGCGCCGCGGCCGCCGGCATCGAGGAGTTCATCGAGCTGGACATCGAGTTCCACCGCACCATCGCCGATGCCGTCGGCAACCCCGTGCTGTCCACCCTGCTCGGCATCCTCTCCACCCACACCCAGCGGCTGCGCATCGTGCGCGGTACGCACGACACCTCCGCCCGCGCACAGGCCCAGCGCGAGCACGAGGCCATCTGGCGGGCCCTGGCCAACCGCGATGCCGTCCTGGCCGCCAGTGCCAGCACCGTGCACGTCGCCGCCGTCGAGGACTGGCTGGCCGCCGGCACCGACCCCCTGGCGCTCGGCACCATCGCCTGACGGCGACCGCCGGCTCCCGCACATCCCGTTCCCATCTCCCTCGGTACGCACGACCCCACCACTCAGAACGGTCTGACACATGAAGAGCCGCACCACCCGGACCACCTGCGCCGGCTGCATCGCCGTGTTGCTCGCCGGCTGCGGGGGCACGGATGACCCCGGCAACTCCCGCCCGCAGATCGCCATCGACATCCCCCGCGCCGACTCCGACTTCTGGAAGGCGTACGCGAAGTACATCCAGCAGGAGATCAACGACCAGCAGCTGAGAGTCCTGCCCCCGACCCATTCGGACGGCGACGAGGCGACGTTCGCCGCCAACGTCCGCTCACTCGCCGGCCGGCATCCCAAGTCCATCGTCATGGCGCCGCAGAACACCATGACCACCGATACGACACTCTCCGAGCTGTTCCGTGCCAACATCCACGCGATCAGCGTGGACACCGAACCGGAGCACGGCACCGTGTACATGGTGGTCCGCACCGACAACCGCTCGTACGGCACCAAGGCCTGCGAGTTCCTCGGCAAGCAGCTCGGCGGCAAGGGCAAGGTGGCCGAACTCCAGGGCGCGCTGACCTCCATCAACGGATACGAACGCTCCGAGGGGTTCGCCGCCTGCATGAAGCGCAACTTCCCCGGCATCCAGGTGATCGCGCTGGCCACCGACTGGAAGGCCGACGTCGCCTCCGAGAAGCTCCAGGCCACCCTCGCCGCCAACCGGGACCTGAACGGCATCTACATGCAGGCCGGCGGCGTCTTCCTGCAGCCCACCCTCGCCCTGCTCCAGCAGAAGGGCCTGCTCAAGCCCGCCGGCCAGCCCGGCCACATCGCCATCGTCTCCAACGACGGCATCCCCGCCGAGCTCAACGCGATCCGCAAGGGCGACATCGACGCGACCGTCTCCCAGCCCGCCGACCTCTACGCCAAATACGCCCTCTACTACGCCAAGGCCGCCGCGGAAGGCAAGACCTTCCAGCCCGGGCCCACCGACCACCGGTCGACCATCATCCAGCTGCCCAACGGCATGGAGGACCAGCTCCCCTCGGCCCTGGTCACCAAGGAGAACGTGGACGACCCGTCGCTCTGGGCCAACCACGCCAAGGGCTGACCGGGGCGGGCCTCGGGACCGGGTCTCCCGGACGGTCGTCGGTCCGCAGGAGGCCCCGCGCCGCGTGGGCGCCGGCCGCCTCACCCGGCGGCGACGGCGCCGATCGACCGCTCGGCGGCAGCCGCCGCGGCCACCCCGGGAAGTGCCGGCGGGGCGGCCCGAAACGAGGCGGCTGCCGAGTCCCGTCCGCACGGCTCCGCCCCGGGCCGTGCCCCGAGCAGCGATCTAGCTAGTTGTCACCGAGCGCACTGCGCGACCTGCACGTCGCCCTGTTTCGGTCGCGCTAGCTGTCACCAGTTGGGCGGCCTTGTTGTCACTTGTCTCACGTGGTGGTGGTTGTTGTCACCGGCGGTAGAGCGGCTGGGAACGACCACCCCGCCGTCTCACAGGCACCGCGCCCGGCCATCTGCGCGGGGTACAGTGAAACCGCAGGCCGGTGTCCAACTCAGGGCCCGGCCGTGCTCTCGTCGTTCGCAGCTCCCGTTCCCGGAGTCCCCTCCTTGGGCGGCTGTCTCGGCGTCGCTCTCCCTCTGTACTTCCGGGCCGACGCGGCGGGGCGAGGAGCGGCCATGCTCGCCAGCCCAGCCCGTGCCCACCCTGCGGCCAGCTTTCCGTCGCTGCCGCCGGCCCTGACGTCGTTCACCGCCCGGATCGGCGCCACCGGCGTCTGCTACCTCGCCGGCGAACTTGACGACGACACCCGCTCCGCCGCGGCGTCCGCCCTTCGCCGCGCGCAGCTCTTCCGGCCGGAGCGGCTGTGTGTCGTGCTGACCCGCATCACTTTCATGTCCGCTGCGGGCCTGAACCTCCTGCTGGAGGCCCGCCGCCACCTGGCCGTCAACCACGCCCAGCTCTACCTCGTCGCCCCCAGCGCCCGCGTCACCCGCCTGCTTGACCTCACCGAGACCACCGGCCTGTTCCCAATGATCACCACCGTGCCGCTGCGCGCCTGCCCGGTGGCATGGCTTGGAAGCGGCCGGGTGGCCGCCGGGTCGTAGCGGCCAAGGTCCAGCACGGCGACCACCCGGCGCCGGGGCCCTCCGCGTCGCCTAGGCCGTTGCATCGACGGCCTGACCGATCCGGCCCCGGCCTGACCCCTCCGACACAGGCGGAGGCGGCGGGTGCGATCAGCACCCGCCGCGCAGTCCTGCCCGGTGAAACCTGACAGCGGGGACGAGCAGGATCACCGCGAGCACCGGGACGAGCAGCACGATCCGGGGCAGGTGCGCTCATCCGAAGTGCCCTCTCCCGTCCAATCTGCCCCGTCCACCAGCCGCGCGAAGTAGTCGGGCGTGTGCGAAATCCGCCGAGTCGCCCCCTGCCATGTGACCCGGAACGGCTGCGAGGCAACTCCGGCCACGTGCCGGTCGTGATCCAGCAATATCAGCTGGTCCCGCTCCAGCCACGACCCGAACCCCACTATTGAGCCCGTGGTCGCCGCCCAGTACCAGCCCGGGACGTGCCGCTGCCCGGGCGGCCATCGCGAACATCGGTTCGATGTGCGGCAGCCGGACCCGGGCCGATCCTCGGGGCGCCATGACTTCCAGGATGAGCCGTCCGGCGCCCGCACGGGCCCCGGTACCCGCCGGACGGCGCACTGCGGCCGTCGGCGCGCGAGCATGGAGGGGTGAGCACGGTCGGCCCCCGCTCAGGCGTCCGCCAGTAGGTGCTGCCAGTGCTGGCGGCAGGCAGGGCCGCGTGGCCCGCTCCGCTCGCGCCCTCCTTCTCCATGAAGGATTCGACGAGATCCGCCACCACTGCACCGGCCACTGACGCTGCCCACCACGGCGCGGCCGCGCCGCGGGCAGATCATGTAGTTGCGCGCGACCGCCCGCAAGCACCGCCGGACCCAATAGGGCCGAGGCCAAGGACTCGTCGAAGGCCCGACGGTAGCCCGGACTACCGGGAGCCCGCCGCAGGGCGCGACTTGTAGAAGGACTCCTCCAAGTAGGCGGCCTCATGCGGCTGGTAGGGCTCCTCCAAGTAGGCGGCCTCGTCTCCGTCGAGTTCGACGTCCACCGCGGCGACCGCGTCGGCCAGCTGGGCCGGCTTGGTGACCCCGACGATGGGCGAGGTCACCGCCGGATTGCGCATGACCCAGGCCAGGGCGACCTGGGCCGGGGACAGGCCCCGCTTGCCCGCGATCTCGTGGACGCGCTCGGCCACTGCCTGGTCCCCGTCGCGGTAGAGGATCCTGCCGCCCTCGTCGGTCTCGGCACGCGCCGTGGCCGTGTCCCGGACCCGCGTCAGCCTGCCCCGCGCCAGCGGGCTCCACGGGATCACGCCGATGCCCTGGTCAGCGCAGAGCGGGAGCATCTCCCGCTCTGTTTCCCGGTGGATGAGGTTGTAGTGGTCCTGCATCGACACGAACCGGGTCCAGCCGTTCAGGTCAGCCAGGTACAGGGCCTTGGCGAACTGCCAGGCGTACATGGAAGAGGCTCCGATGTAGCGGACCTTCCCGGACTTGACCGCGTCGTGCAGCGCTTCGAGGGTTTCCTCGATCGGGGTGTCGTAGTCCCAGCGGTGGATCTGGTAGAGGTCGATGTAGTCGGTCCCCAACCGCTTCAGGGAGGCGTCGAGCTCGGCGAAGATCGCCTTGCGGGACAGCCCGGCGCCGTTCGGGCCGGGGCGCATCCGCATCCAGACCTTGGTGGAGAGAACGACCTCCTCGCGCCGGGTGAAGTCCTTGACCGCCTGACCGACGATCTCCTCGCTGCTTCCGGCACTGTACCCATTGGCCGTGTCGAGGAAGTTGACGCCGCCCTCGAGGGCCTGCTTGATGATCTCCCGGCTGGCGTCCGCGCCCAGCGACCAGGGCTCGCCGCCCCGGTCCGGCTCGCCGAAGCTCATGCAGCCGAGGCTGATGGCGGAGACTTCCAGACCGGTCGTTCCGATTCTGACGTATCGCATACTCCGGAACTTAGGAGTTGGAGTGCGTTCTAACGCAAATTCGGAGGCGTGGGGCATGCGCGTCCTGACAGCCTTCGACCGTTTCGGTCAGACGTACCGGAGAACCCAGTAGTAGCGAGTAGCGAACTGACATGAGCCTTCCCCCAGGAGGTGGACACCGAGTTTCATACGGCGAGGGTGATCCTACGGGACGCCGCTGTCTGCTGTTCGAACTGGATCGGGCTCAGGTAGTCGAGCGTGGAGTGGCGTCGGCGGAGGCTGTAGAAGGAGATCCAGCGGAACACGTCCAGCCTCGCCCGGTGCCGGTCAGCCCAGCGCTCGCCGTGCATCAACTCCCTTTTCAGGGAAGCGAAGAAGCTCTCCGCAGCAGCGTTGTCGTAACTGGAGCCGACCTTCCCCATGCTCCGCCGGACGCCGTGGCGCCGGCAGAGTCCCGCGAACTCGGCCGAAACGTAATGGGTGAGTTCAACCGGTCGTTGCAACACCGGGCTGTTGTAGTGAGCGCAGCTGCTCCTCGAAGACCTCGGCCGGGGTCTTCCAGCCAAGGATCTTGCGGGGTCGGTTATTGATCGCCAGGGCGACGGCTTCGAGGTCCACGGCGACCCCGTCGGCTCCGGACACCGCCGTACCACCGACCGGCAGCCAAGCCCGCACCGGCCACTGGCATGAAGGGAACCCCGTGTGGGCGACGATTCGCACACTCGGCCGTTCCCCCTGGTGTCTTAGGGCGCGACCGTGAACTGAATGCCCGTCTCCCCTGCCACCGCCCTGGTGCGCCGCATCGCCGAGCCGTTCCGGCCATGCCCGCCCCTGGTGGACTGGGCTCGGGCTCTGGGACCACGGTCGCCGGTCGCTACAGGCCGGCGGCCAGCGCATCGTATACATACTTTGCTGTGTCCAGGCCGCGCGGTCTCGCCTCCGAGGGCGCGGGGGCGGGCGGACCCGGGGTGTTGATGTTTACCTCGTAGGCCACCTGCACGAGCAGAGCTGCGGTGCGGTCGCCGGGCTTCCTCCGGCACCGCGCGCGGCACTTTGTCCAAGGGAAATGCGTGGCCGACCAGTGCGGCGGACCACCGCGCGACGCACTCTGCAGGGTCTGTCCATAGGCGCGCTGCGCGCTGCTGGGACTGTCCACCGCGCGCGGGCCGGCGCGCGGTGCGGGCGAACGTGGGCCTTGTAGAAGTCCTCGAACGCGGCCAGCGGATCGTCGTCCACCGCGTCCAGGAACGCCCGCGCGGCATCCGCGGCGGCCTTCGCGCACCGCAGCACCTCCGCCCGCGCGCCCTCCAGGCCGTCGTCCTCGGCCTTGTCGCGGGCCGCCGCGGACTTGCACTTCGGGGAGCAGTAGATCGCCCGGCGCCCGCGCCTCCCAGCTCCGCACCGGCAACGCACCCCGGGCGATGGCCACCTGGCGCAACCTCACCATCGGCGCACTCCGCCTCGCAGGCATCCACGGCATCGCCGCCGCCCTGCGACGCAACGCCCGCGACCCACAGCGACCACGCGCCCTCCTCGGGCTTACATGATCACGAACCGGACATCACGCGACTTCGCCGAGGCCCTGCCCCGAACCCGCCTTTGAGTGAGAACGGGTTCTGCGAACCGAACTGGTACTTCACGGTCTCCGTACGACTTTGTTTGATCTTGCTCTGGGAAAGGACCGTTTATGCGAGATCAGACTATCCGCGAACGGCCTGAAACGTCCCTGCTGCGGTAAATGCGTGGGTGATCGGCGAGATGAGCGAGGCGAAGCGGCGGGCGCCTGCGTTGCCGATCGGTGCCCATAGCGCGGCGCAGTGCCGGTCCGTCTCCACTTCGATGCGCTCGCGCGCCGCACTGCCGGCGTCGGTGACCACGCCGTGGGAGTCGAGCCAGCCGCGCGCGACGAGGCGTGCCGTCGCCGCGCTCCACTCCTCGTCGTCCCACCGGCGGGTCGCTCGCGCCAGAGCCGTCGGGAGGCGGCCGGTCGCGGTGTGCAGAACGAGACAGTCGCACGGCCCGAGGCCGTTGTCGGCGAGTACGACGAGATGGGCGTCGCCGCGCCACTCGCGCGCCACCGTGATCTGCTGCCAGAGTGCGACGAGAGGATCGGGAGGAAGCACGACCGAGGCGTTCGCGGCGGCCAGCACTTTACCGGCGTAGTCGGCACCGGCGACGACCGGGTCGATCAGCGAGCGTGCCTCGGCAAGGTGGTCGTCGATGAGATGTACGCCGACGCGCAGCATCGCCCGGCCGGCGGCCAGGAAGCGGGCGGCCTGCCACCGCTCGGGCGGCGCGGCGTCCCATACACCCGCCATGGCCCGCGCTGCCCGCGGGCTGAAGTTGTAGAAGGCCGCGAGCGTGACCTGCCACGGAACTGCGCCCATCGCGGCCGACCGGAAGGCCAGATACGTCGGTCCGCGGTCGGTCACGCCGAGCTCGGCCGCCTCCTCGGCGGTCTCGGGGACGAGATATATGAACAGGTGAGCGGCGCTGATGGCGCGGCTGACCTCACGGACGGCGTTCAGGTCCATCGGGCCGTCGCCGGTACGGGCGGAGTCGGGAAGGGCATCGAGGTGCATGGCGGTGGTGTCTCCGGGAGTCGGGTGGCGCTGTCAGGCGCGTGTTTCAGCGGTGGCGGTCAACACCGCGCGTCCAAGGGTGTGACCGGCCATGGTGAAGCCGAGGACGGCCGGCGTGGCATCGGCCGGGACGCCTGTCGAGGGGATGTCGAGGGCGTGCACGACGACGAAGTAACGGTGCGGGCCGTGTCCGGCCGGCGGGGCGGCACCGATGTAGCGGGCCACGCGGGCGTCGTTGGGCAACTGGTAGGCGCCCTCGGGCATCTGTGAGCCGGTGTCGCTACCGGCGCCCTCGGGCAGCTCGGTGACGGTGGCAGGGATGTCGGCGACCGCCCAGTGCCAGAACCCGGACCCTGTGGGGGCGTCGGGGTCGTAGACGGTGACGGCATAGCTCTTGGTGCCGTCCGGGGCGCCACTCCAGGACAGCTGCGGGGACGTGTCCTTCCCGCCGGGCAGGCCGGAGGAGTGCTGCGCGGGCGGCCACGCGGCGCCGTCGGTGACGGTGGTGCTGGTGACGGTGAACGAGGCCGCCTTGGGGAGGCGGGCGAAGGGGTCGTTGGCAGACACAGCGGTCTTTCCTTTCCGGACGAGGACGTCCTCATCGGCTACTGAATCGACCATAACACGAATAATCGATTATCTAAGGATCGTCTAGGATGGGCTCATGAACCAGACTGCGCACTCCTCGACCCCGCCGCCGGGGAAACAGATGCTTTCCGAGCAGGTCTACGCACACCTGCGGGACGCGATCATGCGTGGGGACCACTCCCCTGGCGCCCCTCTCAAGCCGCAGGATCTTGCCAAGGAGCAGGGCGTGAGCCTGGCCGTGGTGCGCGAGGCGCTCGTGCGGGTGGTCGGCGAGGGGCTCGCCGACCGGTTGCCCAACCGCGGTTTCGCCGTCCCGTCCTTCTCCGACCGCCGCTGGCAGGAGATCGCGGAAGCCCGTCGGACCGTCGAACCGGTCGTACTGCGCATGTCCATCGAGCGCGGCGACGTCGACTGGGAGGCCCGCGTGCGGGCCGCCCACCATCGCCTGGTGCGCACTCCGGCATTCGCGCCGGAGGAGAGCGAGTACTACACCGGCGCTTGGGCCGACGCTCACAGAGCCTTCCACCGCACATTGCTGGAGGGGTGTGGCAACCGCGCGCTGTTGGAGACCTTCGACCGGTTGTGGACCCAGAGTGAGCTGGCCCGCCGTTGGTCGGCGCACCGCAATCCCGACCGGGACGGCGCCAAGGAACACCGCCGGCTGGAGGAGGCGGTGCTGGCCCGTGACGCCGACACCGCAGCCGCGGTCCTGGTCCAGCACCTCACTTTGACCGCGGCTGCTCTGACCGACGGTTCAGGCCAGGCCACCCAGGCTTACGCCACGACAGCGAGGTCGAGGTGAGAATTCAAGTCCAGCTCGAACCGGCCGTAGGGGTTCACGTGGGTCGGAACTGCTTCGAGGGCCTGGGCCCCCGGGCCACAGTGGCGATCGCACTGGCCGGTCTCGTGCACATCGCCGTTCGCCGTTAGCCCTGTGCCGGTGATCTTGACGAGGCCACGGACAAGCTCACCGGCTCATGCGTACGTGACCTGGAGTGGGTGTTACGAAACCAGCGATGGATGCCGTGTGACAGGCAGGACCGACTGATCCTCGACGGTTCGCCCCGCCTGGTTGATCTCGACCCAGACGGCGTCAAGAGACAGACCGAGGGTGTCGGCGATCGCTGCGATGGTCGGGAAGGCGGGGGTAGCCACACGGCCGGTTTCGATCTTCCGCAGAGTTTCCGGCGAGAGATGCGAAGCGAGCGCCACGTCCAGCATCGAGCGGCGGCCCCGGGCTCGGCGGAGCAGGGCGCCAAGGCGCTGTCCGCGTTCTACCTCGGCGGGGGCGAGCGGCAACCGGACCATGACCCCATTCTAATACCGGTACAGTTAGACCGGTATAGTTATTGGACGTCCATGAGAGGCCCCCATGATCCAGATCCTGAACTCCGCGCAGCTCGAGCGGGCGAGAGACACCGGCGCCCTGGTCGGAAACATCCTGCACACGCTGAAGCAGCGCAGCACGGTCGGGACGAACCTGCTGGACATCGACCAGTGGGCCAAGGAGATGATCACCGAGGCGGGAGCGCAGTCCTGCTACGTCGACTACGCGCCTTCCTTCGGGCGCGGCCCGTTCGGGCACTACATCTGCACGGCCGTCAACGACGGGGTGCTCCACGGGCGGCCTCACAACTACACGCTGGCAGACGGGGATCTGCTGACTCTCGACCTCGCAGTGGCCAGGGGCGGGGTGGCCGCGGACGCCGCGATCAGCTTCCTGGTGGGCAAGGCCAGGCCAGCGGAGAGCGTTGCTATGATCGAGACGACCGAACGTGCACTCGCCGCCGGCATCGCCGCCGCCAAGCCTGGGGCGCGCATCGGCGACCTCTCCCACGCCATCGGCACGGTCCTCAGCAAGGCGGGCTACCCGATCAACACCGAGTTCGGCGGCCACGGCATCGGCTCGACCATGCACCAGGACCCACACGTCGCGAACACCGGACGGCCCGGCCGCGGATACAAGCTGCGCCCCGGACTGCTGCTCGCCCTGGAGCCCTGGGTCATGGCCGACACCGCCACGCTCGTCACAGACGCCGACGGTTGGACGCTGCGCAGCGCGACAGGCTGTCGGACCGCGCACAGCGAGCACACCATCGCCATCACCGACAACGGAGCCGAAGTCCTCACCCTGCCCACGCAGGCGCGATCATAAGAGGGCGCCGGGAAGGACAGCAGGATCTCCGCGTCGGGATGCTGGGGTGAGTGGCTGTTGTCCTTCCGGCCCTGAGTGCTGCGTTTCCGCTGTTCAGGCATGGGGCCGGCGGTCTCGGGGAGTGGTGACGTGTCGTGTCGTCGCCCTGGTGGAGGTCGGGGATGCCGTCGATCGTGGGGCTGCTGGAACAGCGTGAGCCGACCGCTCGCCGTCGTGTGGACGCGCTGCGAGAGAAGTGCCACGGCGAGTTGCCGACAGTCCATCGTCTCCCCGCCCGACCCGCCGCCACCGGCCCAGGATATCCATGATCCGCCGGGTAGTCCGGCGCCAGCACCGTTGGGACGAGCCCTTCCCGCCAGTGCGGCACCACCGAACCGGCCACCGCCGTCGCGGACCGCACCTGCTGCTCGCCGACCGCCACGCCGACGGCGGACTCGGCGCCCTCCTGCTCTCCTCGGCCGACCCACCGGCCACCGCGCACCCCGGCGAGGTGCTGCTGGCAGCCGACAGCACCGACTGGTGGCTGGCCGGCTGACCCGGGGCGGGCGGGGCCTCCACCGGGAGGGCACTCGGAGGTGGACGACGTACGGGTCGGCCCGTACGGGGCCGAGCGGTGGCCCGGCCGGGTGGGCGCCGGGTCAGCGACGCGTGGGACGCGAGCGCCGGAGGCGGCGCACGCCCGCCGCCGCGCCGCCCAGGGCGAGGCCGATCACCGGTGCGAGCAGCAGGGTGCTCCAGGTGCGGGTGGTGGCATCGGCGGTGAGGCGGCCGGCGAGCAGATGGGCGAGGAGGAAGGACGGGGCCAGCCAGGCCCCGTTGGTGACGGCGAGGCGCAGCGGATCGCGCCGGCGCCGGCCCGGTTCCTCCGTCGCGGTCAAATGAACCTCCTGACGACGCCGATCACCTTGTCGATGATGCGCTGGGAGACCCCGCGGTCGAAGACGAAGCCCGCGAGGCATCCTGCCACGGCCCAGACGATGCGCTGCTTCCAGCCGCCGCTGCCGCACAGGACGCCGGCGCAGGCACCGCCCGCGCAGTTGCCGATGTGCAGGGCCCACGGCGCGAGGAAGGGCACCCAGGCGGCCACGGCCGCGGTGACGGCCAGCTGGACGCCGCGGGCCACGGCGGCCTTGAGTGCCGCCTTGAGCCAGCCGGGCATCCGGCCGTTGAGGTCGGTGCAGTTGACCGGGTCGGCGTTGCAGTAGTCGTAGGCGTTGGCGCTCGCCCCCTGGACGGGGTCCGGGGAGAGGAAGCGGCCGGTGGCCGGGTTTTAGAGGCGCACCCCCATCAGGGTGAGGGCGCTCGGGGTCTCGTCCGAGCGCTGCTTGTCGCCGAGCCAGGCGTAGCGGGCGCCGCTCTGGCCGGCGCGCGGCTGGCCGTACTCGTCGTAGTCGAGGACGGTCGGCGCGACGGCCGGGTCGAGCGGGAGCTGCACGGTGATGTCCCCGTGCAGGTTGGCGAGTTGCAGGACCGCGCCGCCCGTCCTGGTGGTGGTGGCGGCGAGGCCCCCGGCGGCGCCGGTGACGTTGCGGGTGACGCTGCCCGCGGTGTCCTCGGTGATCCAGCGCGGGCTGTCGGTGTCGGACCCGTAGTGGTTGGTCCTGGCCCCGGTCCGGGTCCAGGTGCCGGCGGCGTTGGTCTCGGTGGTCCAGCCGCGCAGGCGCTGGGCCGAGTCGAAGGTCCAGCTCTGTCGGGCGGCTCCGGTGGTCTGCTGCTGGACCATGTCGGTGTTGTAGTAGGCCAGGGTGCTGCCGGGCAGGGCGGTGGTGCGGCCGAACGCGTCGTAGGCGTACCCGGGGTTCACCAGGCGGTCGGCGCTGTCGTAGGCGCTGGTCTGGCTGGTGCCCCCGTTGGTGGTGCAGGCCTGGCCGCGGGCGGCCACGGCGGTGGCCGACGCGGTGCGGTCGGTGTGGTTGTCGAAGGTGTAGGTGCGGGTGGTGCAGACCGCGTCGGTGGAGGTGTCCTGGACCTGGAGGAGGCGGCCGGCCCGGTCGTAGCCGTAGGTCTGGGCGGCGGTGACGCCGGGGGTCCCGGTGTGGGTGGCCCGCTGGCCGTGGACGGTCTGGCCGATGCCGTCGGAGACCAGCACCAGGCCGTCGCTGTGCCGGGTGTAGGTGCGGCCGGTGGTGGTACCGGTCGGGTCCTTAACGTCAGTCAGGGTGTAGCCGCCGGGCAGGCCCTGGGTGAGCGCCGCGCCGTCCGCGTCGTAGCGGGCGGTGAGGGTGCCGGCGACGGAGTCCGTCACCGAGGTCGCCTGGCCGCGCGGGTCGACGGCGGTGTCGTAGGTGTAGGTGGTGGTGGACGGGGAGCTGTCGGTGGCCTTGGTGGGCCGGGTGAGGGAGTCGTACTCGGTGGTGGTGACGGCGCCGTCGGCGTCCGTGTAGGAGATCAGGCGGCCCAGCTCGTCGTAGTCTTGGTGATCGTGCCACCGGTGGCGGAGGTCTGCTGGGTGACGGCGCCGGTGCCCGGGTGGTAGGTGGTGGTGGCGGCGGGTGCCGGGGTCCCGAGGCCGTCGATGACGGTGACGGTGGTGGGGCGACCGGCGGCGTCGGTGGCGGTGTCAGTGGTACGGGTGACGCCGTTGGCGGTCTCGGTCGTCCGGGTGACCTCGCCGAACCGCCCGTACTGGGTGGTCCTGGTCGGCAGCTGGGCCGGGTTGGAGCCGCCGCCGGTGATGCCGCCGGCAGGACCGCTCTGGCACACGAGGTCAGCCCACTCCGGGCGGTTGCCGCAGGTGCCGGCGCCGTCCGCGGTGTAGTAGGACGTCCAGGTCGCCGCCGCGTCGGAGCCGGTGGAGCCCGGCAGCCGGGTCGAGACGACGCGGCCCTGGCCGTCGTAGGCGGTGGTGGTGGTGAGGGCCAGGCCGCCGCTGTCCTTGACCTGCGTGGTCGGCACGCCGATCGTCCAGTCGAAGCCGGCGGTCCGGTCCTGCCGGGTGTCCAGCAGTTGGTCGGGCCAGGCGCGGAGCCGGGCGCCGGTGGTGGTGAGGGTGATCTGGTTCTTGATCTTGGCGGTGCCGTCGGTCGGTCGGCCTTCGTCGTACGTCTTCACGGTGTGCTGACGGCCGGGCAGCTGGCTTCCGGCCCGGGCCAGGACGGTGGCGCCGGCGGTGGCGTCGGCGGCCAGGGTCACCCGGTGCAGCGGGTCCAGGACGTCGGTCTCCTGCTGCCCGTCCGCGCTGTAGACGCTGGTGCTCGACAGGAGCTGGGCACGGTCAGCGGAGGGCAGCGTGTCGATGCCGAGGTCGGCGAGCTGGGCCCTGGCCGGGTCGGTGGCGCCGAGGGCGAGCCCACGGTTGGCCGCGGTCAGGCTGCGGACCTGGTGGCCGCGGTTGTCGTACTCCGTGGTGGTGAGGTGGTGGCCCGGGGTCGCCTGGTTGACCTGGCGGCCGGAGGCGTTGAGGTAGTCGACGGTGGCCCGGGTGTAGTCGGCCGCGGTCAGGTCGGCGGCGTCGCTGGAGGCGGGGACCCGGTCCGGCGGGAACACCGCGGTGGCGTCGGTCGGCAGGTCCGTCTGGCCCCAGGCCGCGGCCGCCGTCACCGAGAGGTCCTCCGGTGCCTTCGGCCCGGAGAGCGGGACGCCGTAGACGACGGTGCTGGTGGCGGTGCCGTTCACCGTGCCGGTGGTGCCGGGGGCGAGGGTGTCGTGCCAGACCTTGGTCAGCATGCCCGGCCCCGCGGCCGGGTTGGAGCCGACGGTGCCGTAGGCCAGCAAGGTGGCACGGGTGCCGCCCAGCTGGACGGAGGAGAGCAGGCCGTCGTCGGCGCGCTGGGTGTCGTAGCTGTACTGGCTCTGACTGCCCTGGCCCAGCCGCGAGTCCCAGGCCTGGCGCAGCCGCCCGGCGGAGTCGTAGCGGTAGGCGGCGACGTCGGTGGCGGTGGCCGCGGTGGCCCCGGGTGCGGTGCTCCAGAGCCGGACGGCGCTGACCTGGCCGGCGAAGTCGCCGAACTCGGCGCCGGTGTTGATCCCGGTGGCGGTGGTGGCGGCGGCGTAGACGAACTGCAGTACGCGGCAGCCCTTGGCGGCCGGGTTCGCCGCGCACGCCGCCGGGGTGACCGCGGAGGTGGGCGCGATGATCAGCTTCGGCCGGGCCAGCGTCCTGCCGCCGACGACGGTCGTCTCCGACACGACGCTGGTGGCGGTGTTGGCGAGGCCGCCCAGCAGGGTGGAGGTGACGGTCCAGGTGGCGGCTGCCGGGGCGACCTTGAAGAAGGTCGTGACGGTGCCCTCGGTGCCGGACAGGGTGAAGTCGCCGCCGAAGGCGCCGCTCAGGGCCAGGTCCTCGCTGCCCGGCTCCGGCACCCAGCCGCTGCCGGCCGCGTCGGAGGTGAACGCGATGGCCGAGCCGTCCGCCGCCATCACGCTGAGCGAGGTGGCGGAGGTCCTGCGGATCTCCGTGTACTCCGAGGCGGAGCGGCTCGACGACACGCTCGACACCCAGTTGGGGCCGAAGATGGCGGCCTGACCCTCCTGCGCGGCGGCGGCCTTCGGGCCGCGGGAGGAGTGCGTGCAGCCGATGGTCATGCCGAACAGCGACACGTCGGTGGCGGGGACCCGCAGATCGCCCGTGAGCAGGTTCAGCGCGCCCGGTCCGACGTTCTCGGTCGCCGCGCCGTCGGCCTTGCGGTCGACGACCACCTTGACCGGTTCGGAGGAGACGGCGGCCGCGCCCGGCCCGGTGAAGTCCGCGCGGAGCTGGACGGTGCCGTCGGGGGTGACCGTGGAGGTGGCGTTCCAGGTCAGTGCCGGGCTCCGGCCGGCGCCGAGGGCGACCGGCCAGGCCGTCAGTGCGGCGCCGCCGTTGGTGACGTCGCCCGCCGGGATCGTGGTCCATGCATCGGCGTCGGAGCGCCGCCAGGAGTAGGCCACGTGGTCGTACCGGGCGGCGTCGGCCTCGGCCAGGAGCGGGACGCGGGCCGCCGTGCGGGTGCCGTCGTTCGGCGACGTGACACCGCCCGCGCCGACCTGGAAGGTGTAGGAGAGGGCCTCGGAGCGGTTCTCCGCCCGGTCGACCGCCCGCACCTGGAGGGTGTGGGTGCCGCCCCTGGCCGGGGTGGCGGTGAAGGTCACCGGCGCGGTGGGGCCGTTGGTCGCGACCTTGGTCCAGGTCGTGCCGTAGAGCGTCCACTCCAGGGCGTTCTGGTCACCGGCCGGCGGGGTCGCGGTGAAGGAGCCGGCCTGGCCGGGGCCCTTGACCCACTGCCCCGCCGGGTAGTCGGCGGAGGACACCGCGCCGGGCGCGGACGGGGCGGAGGTGTCGACTGTGAAGGTGGCCCACGCCGACCAGCCGGTGTTGTAGTGCAGCTCGTCGTACGGGGAGGTGCGGAACTTGTACGTCCTGCCGTTGGTCAGCACCCCGGCGGGGACCTTGACGGACGCGGGCCGGCCGCTCGGCACGAACGGCGAGGCCAGGACGTTGCCGACCTGGGTGTCGGTGGCGGCGTCGAAGATCTGGAAGGTGCCGTCGACCTTGTCGTTGTTCGGGTCGACGAAGGTGTCCCGCAGCGTGGGGGTGGTGGAGTTGACCCACCAGGTACCGGCGGTGTCCTTGTAGAACGGGGAGCCGGCCTGCTGGTCGGTGCCGGTCCGCGGACGGTAGTTGTACGTCACCGTCAGCTTCGGCACGTTGGTGGCCGCGTTGGCGGAGTTCACCTCCTTCCAGTACTTGGTGTTCGTCTCGTCGGGAGCGCGCAGGCCCATGCCCGAGGTGGTGTTCTTCGCCGAGGTCCAGGTCTGCACCAGGTTGGTGACGTCGGCGGTGATCCAGCCGTCGCCGCCGCAGGCGTCCCGGCCCTTGGTCTCGGTGCCGGTGGCCTTCTTGGCGTTCCAGGAGGGCTGCGCCGTCCACCGCGAGGAGGTCGAGGCGAGACCGGTGTCCCAGACGTCCCACGCGTAGGGCTGGCAGTCGCTGTTGCCGGAGTGGAAGTTGTACAGCGACAGGTTGGCGCTGGTGATCAGCGCGTCGGCGATCGGGGCGGTGTTCCAGTTGGTGAACGACCGCGCCTGCCGGGAGGACCCGTCCGCGTTCTTGGTGCCGGAGTTGCCCCAGTAGATCTCGGTGGCGGCGGGCCAGTCGACGGTCTCGCCCTACTGCACCCGGGTGTCGAAGACGTTCCCGAGGGCGGTGGTGGACGGGTCGACGGTCACCGGGTACTGCGTCTTCGGATCCGCGAGGAACGAGGCGTCGGGGGTGAACACCAGGTCGACGCCGTCGCCGTGCTGAACGACCTTCAGCCCGACCTTCGCCTGCCGCGCGTGCTCGCCGGAGCCCTGCGCGGCGGCCGTGGCGTCCCACATCACGGGTGCGGGCAGCACGGCCCGCCTCTCGCCACTCTTCCGGTCGCTGAACAGCACGCTGCCGTCCGGCTGGGCCTCGGCCCGCATCCCCTCGGCCTTCAACGGCATCGTGTACGAGAAGCCCGCGGCGGCCGGGCGCTGCTTGAGCACCGTGTACTGCTCGAAGCCGGTCCGGGTGGCCTCGACCACCAGGTCGGCCGCGCCGTCGGCGATCGCGTCCCGGTAGGTGGCCTTCGTCCCGTCCAGGACGGGCTTGGGCAGCCCGCCCTTCCACTGGAGCTCGACCTGCTGGTCACCCTCGCCGAGGCTCACCAGCGGCCGCGCCTCCTCCGGCGCCGCCTGCGCCTGGACCAGCGACTTCACCCGGGGGCCGCCAGCGCCCGCGAGCCGCAGGCCGTTCGGGTGGGCCTTGGGCGCCACCGAACCGTCCGCGGCCGCCTGCAGACCCAGGTCGACGTCCACCCACTGACCGTCGCGCTGGTAGCGGACCGGGCCCGCGAAGAGCTCGGAGGTGAGTGAGCCGTCCTCGTTCACCCAAGTCGTCGACGTCTCCGTCCGCTCGGAGAGCGCCTCCACCCGCTGCCCCGACAGCCGGGCGGCGATCCGCGCCGCCGGGACGTCGGCGGCGGAGGTGGCTCCCGGCTTCGTGCCCTTGCCCACCGCCGGACCGCCCGCCGGCGCGGCGAACGCCACCTCGGACCCCGCCAGCAGCGACACGGCCACCGCGAGCGCCAGGGGCCCGCTCAACACGCGCATTCCCGCAGCCGGGTTCCGTCTGCGGCGCACAGGTATGTACCTGCTCATTTCCACCCCTTGACCCACCGTCGTGTGACGGCGACGTCCGGAGCATAGGAGTGATCCAAAATGTCATCGATGCATCAAACGACGGCAAAGGATCATCAAAGACCGACCAGTCGTCCGCCCTGCCCGGTCGTTGTTCGGCCAAGGTTCACGCAGCCGTGATCATGGCTCGACCTGCCTCTCTCAGCCGCTGCCACCCGAGTTCAGGAGCCCCCTCCCCCGGGAGAGCGCGCTCCGCGCGTTTCCCGGGGGACGACATCGCCGGGCGCAGGCCGATGCCGCCCAGGAACGCGCGCGCTCCCGCGATCGGAGCAAGCACTCGCACCGTGCCAAGGGTCTGGCGACCCGGGCAGTCGGGCTCGCCACCCCGCCTCGTGCCGCGCCCACCCGGCCCGGCGACCGCTGTCGATCCGCCCCGTGTCCACCCGGGATCCCCGGGTAGGCGGCCAAGGGCGCGTCCCGCAGGCGCGAGGATCCAGCATCGGAGAGCGACATGACCGTGACGGCCAGCAGGAGCACCGGGACACTGTTCGCGGGCCGGTACCGGGTGGACTCGGTCCTGGGGCGCGGCGGCGGCGCGGACGTGCTGCGGGCCGTGGACGAACGGCTCAACCGGGCCGTCGCCCTCAAGATCCCCCGCCCGGACGCGACGGCCGACACCGTCCGGCGGTTCGCCACCGAAGCGCGGATGCTGGCCCGCCTGAGCCACCCCGGGCTGATCGAGGTGTACGACTACGGCTCCGTGGCGGAGCAGCCCTACCTGGCGTTGGAGCTGGTGGAAGGTCCCACCCTGGCAGCGGTCCTGCGGTCCGGCCCGTTGCCGGCCGCCGACGTCCGACGCCTGGGGCGGGACCTGGCGCAGACCCTCGCCTTCGTCCACGCCCACGGGATGGTCCACCGGGACGTCAAACCGTCCAACGTGCTCGTCGACGCCGCCGGCCGCCCGCGGCTGGCGGACTTCGGCGCCGCCCGGCTCCTCGACCGGCAGGCCTCGTCCGGCGACGAGGCACTCACCTGCACCGGGCTGATCGTCGGGACCCCGGCCTACCTGGCACCGGAGCAGATCCGCGGCCGGGGAGCCCTGGCGTCCGCCGACATATACGCCCTGGGCCTGCTCCTGATCGAATGCCTGACCGGGCACCGCGAGTACACCGGCGCCCCCATCGAAGCCGCCGCCGCCCGGCTCCACCGCCCGCCCGCCATCCCGCCCCACCTGCCCGCAGACCTGGCGGCCGTCCTGCGCCGGATGACCGACATGGACCCCGACCACCGCCCGCCGGCGGCGACCTGCGCCCGGCTGCTCGCCGCACCGCCGCCCGCGACGGAACCGGCCGCGGCCGGGACCGCGGTCGTACCGCGACCGTCGAGGAGGCCGCACGTCGCCGCTCCCCGGCCCGTCCTCCTGCTGGCGGCCTCCGTGCTGGCGCTGGCGGGTGCGGGAGGCAGCACGGCCTTCGTCAACGACCCGCCGAGGGCGCTCCCGGCCCCCGCCGCGGTGCCTTCGGCACCCCCGTCCACCGCACCCGCAGCCGTACCCGCACCGGCACCGGCACCCGCAGCCACGGAGGTCGCCCCGAGCACGCCGCCCGCGGCCCCCGCCTCCGCGCCGACCGTCGGTCCCGTCGCCCAGCCGGCCGCCCCCGCGCCCACCGCCGCACCCGCCCGGTCCTCCGCCGGCCACGGGAGCGAGGACAAGCAGAAGCAGCAGGGCCGGAAGAACGACGGCCCCCACGGGAAGAAGCCCAAGTAGCGACCGTCCCGGCCGGCGCCCCGAGGTGCCGGCACCTCGACCACCCGCTCCCCGCACCCGGACCTGCCTGCGCGAACACCGTCACCTCGCCCGGAGAGAAGGCGGACCAGGCGGCTGCCGACGTCGAACGCGGATCCCGGGACGGACGGCCTCCCCGCGTCGTCGACCGCCGGCGTTCCCCGGCCTCCTCGACCGAGGCGCCTCCCGGTCCTACGGCCTGCCGGGATGCGGCCGGCCGGGGCCGTCGTCGGTGGGCAGGCCCCGGATGGCCCGGGCGATGGCGGGGCGGAGGTCGTCAAGACTGTGGTCCGCGCCGAGGATCATGCGACGGAGCTGAGGCATGGCCAGGGTCCAGCCGACCAGGCCGGAGTGAAGAACAGGCGGGTGCGGGGATCGGCGTCGCCGTCCGTGGCCCGGGCCGCGTCGATCTTGTCCTGGTAGTGCCGGGTGCGGTCCTGTTCGCCGGGAACGGGCTGGTCCCCGAGTTCGAGGGCTTCCCACATCAGCAGACGCAGAGCCTCGGGGTGGGCGATCTCCGGCGCAGGACACTAGTGACACCCCGTCACCCTGTCTACGCGATCGGCGGATCCCGGGCGGTGCCGGACACGCCCGAGCGGTGCCGCGCGACGCCTGGCGGGACCAGCCCGATCGCCGCGCGGGACGCACCGTCAGCGGTGACCCAGCACGTTGACCACGCGCCCGCTGGGGTCGCGGACGAAGAACCGTCGCACGCCCCACTCCTCGTCCTGCAAGGGGTGAACGATCTCGGCACCGCTCTCCCGCATGAGCGCGTAGGCCGCGTCCACGTCGTCCACCTCGACGCTCATGTCGGGTGTGACCGGCGCGGTCCTGTCCTTCGTCATGACGCTGATCTGCGCCGCCGGGCTGGCCGGGGAGGCGAGCGTCATGATCCAGCCGTGGTTCATGACCTCCTCGAAGCCCAGCAGGCCGTAGAACTGCCGACTCTCCTCCGCGGCCTCCGACCGGATGTTGGGAACGACACGGCGAACGGTCATCGACGGCTCCAAATGCGAGTGGACCTCTGGTTCTCCCAGGAGTACTACGGAACGCTGGCCACCGCGCGCACGTTCCGGCCCCCGGGCTGCCCGGGGGTCGGAACCGCGCTGCCGTGGCCCGCCCGGGCGGCCCACGGCGGCGGGTGAGAGCCGCAGGCCGCCCGGAGCGAGCGCGACCGCGCTGCGCAACCCGGGCGGCCGGTGCCGGGCGGTCCTTCAGGGGCGCGTCAGGCCCGGCGGCGGGAAAGCGCCACGACAGCGGCGGCGACGAGCATGGCGGCACCGGCGGCGGCCAGGACCGGCCCGGCGTACCGGGCGGACTGGAGCACCACGTCCCGGGCCGGGCCCTCCCCGTCGCGCGCGACCGCCGACCCGGCCGTGTCGGTGAAACCCGCGAAACCCGCCTTCGCCCGCACCGCCCCGGCGCGCAGGCTGTCGGTGGCCCCGCCGAGCCCCTCCTCCACGGCGTGCCGGGCCTGGTCCGCGCCGTGGCCGACGAGTTCCCGGGCGTGCTCGGCGGTGTGGCTGACGCGCTCCCGTGCGTCGGCCACACCGTGGCTGACCCGTTCCCGGGCCTGCTCGGTGCTTCGGAGCACGCGTTCCCGGGCCTGTTCGGCTGCATCGCGCGCCCGGGCTGCGACGTCGCTGCCGGCTTCGGGCTCCTCGCCCGTGTCGGCGAGACGGTCGCGGGCCTCCTCGGCCTGCGAACTCAGCTCCGCCATGGTGCGGGCAGACTCATTGGTGCTGTGGTCGGCGTCCATCGGGGCACACTCCTCGGTCACGTCGATGTGTCGGTCACGTCGATGTCGGTCAGGTGGACGGGGCGGTCAGCTGGACGGGGGCAGGGGCGGTCGTGCGGTTGACGTCAGCGCAGAGCCGGCGGGCAGGTTCTCCCAGACGGACGCGGCCCGGTGGGGCCCGGGCGTGGGACGGGAACCGCGCCACAGCTCACGCAGGGCGGGGAGCAGGGTGCGCTGGGACCAGTCGAGGAAGACCTCCCGGTGGTCCCCGCCGCCTGGACCGGCGCCACCTCGTCGAACCCCGCGTCGGCGTACGCCCGGACCGCTTCGACGAAGCCCTCGACGCGGTCGCCGCAGGGAGCCGCGAGGAATCGACTCGGCGACGTGTCCAGCCACGGAGAGTAGTCGTCGGAGATGGCAGCGAAGTCGTAGCCCGTCTGCATGGCGTGGACGACGTCCCGCACCAGCTGCCGGGGGCCGGCCCGCCCGCTCATCACCGTGTAGCCGAATCTCACCATGTCCGGACGCCTGCCCGGGTCCCGCAGAACCACACTTCCTTGCCGGTCGATCGGCCCGAGATGGGGCAGGCGACCCACGCCGCACGACCGACCGCCGCGCCGGGGCAGCGGACGGCTGGAGCTCCACGCTCCCCGTCGGGGCCCGCGAGATTCGCTTCGGCCGAGGATGGGCACACGCCCGGTCGGACCCACGACGCGGTCGGAGCCGGGAGGACGCACCATGACGACCAAGTCCCACGCCACCGGGAACGGGAGAAAGCGGCTGCGGCGAGGCGACCACGTCTCCTGGCGTAGTCACGGAACCACCGTGACCGGCCGGGTCGAGCGGGAGATCACCTCGCGGGTCGAGGCCGCGGGCCGGACGGTCGACGCCTCACCCGAGGAGCCGCAGTACGAGGTGCGCAGCTCCGCCTCCGGGCGGACGGCCGTACACCGGCCGTCGGCCCTGCGCCGGCGGAAGGACTGACCGGACACGGCGGCGCCGGCACGCACCGCTCGCCCTGACGGCGCGTCAGCAAGAGCGGCTTCAGCCAGAGCGGCGT
Organism: Kitasatospora sp. NPDC059973; assembly: GCF_042737525.1. NCBI lineage: Bacteria > Bacillati > Actinomycetota > Actinomycetes > Kitasatosporales > Streptomycetaceae > Kitasatospora > Kitasatospora sp. NPDC059973. The sequence continues at coordinate 21,859 of NZ_JBHWUI010000078.1, forward strand.
CAGCAAGAGCGTCGGCGGGTCGCCCTCCGAGAGGAACGCGAGCACGCCATCAGGCTTGCAGCGTGAGTCGGCGAGGTCGAAGAGGGACCCGAGCGCGGGCCGGCAGGACCGCGCGGAGGCCTCGTGCCCGGCCCAGGTCCGGTATCGGCCGAGCGGGCCGCCGCCCGGCCGCTCATGGTGGAGCACTGGCCCGCCGACGAGGAGTACCGGGCGAGGAACGCCGGGAGATCCCGGTGGTCGTGATCGAGCCGAGGGCGTTCGGTCGGCCGACGGGCCGCCGGGGGCCCGGCCGGGCGGCCCGGCTCGACGCCGTCGTCCGGCGGGGACTGTCCCCTCCCGGCGGTAGGGTCGTGCCGCCGACGCACCGACCGAGGGGGCCCCTGATGACCGACCGCACGACCGACCGCGCCGCGAGCACGCCCAGCGCGGCCCAGGGCGCCGGCAGCGCCGCCGGCGACGACGCCGTACGGACCGCGGGGCGGCTGCGGCGGGTGGCGGAGTCCTCCGAGGGGCTGGTGGTCCTGGACCCGGGGATCAGCAACGAGGAGATGGACGGCTGGCCGGCGCCGGTGCCCGAGGAGATCCGCGCGCTGCTGCGGGTCGTCGGGGGCGTGCGGATCACGGTCTCGCGGTCCGCGGTCAACCACCACCTGTCGATCGAGCACGTCGACCTGGGCCACCCCTTCAACCGGGGCTGCTACCCGGCCGGTGACAGCAGCTGGTACGTGGAGCACGCCGGCGGCGCCGGCACCCACTGGTTCGTCTACCTCGACCACGGCGACGGCCACACCTACGTGGACGTCGACCGGGTCACGGGGGCGTGGGGCCCGGTCTTCCGTTTCTGGGACGCCACCGACTCCGTGCGCGTGGCGCCGTCGCTGACCGCCTGGCTGGAGCGCCTCGCCGACTGCCTGGAGGAGGCACTCGCCGCGGCCCGGGCCGAGGCCGGACCCGGCGCCGCCATCGAGGTCAGGACGTTCGGCCGACACTTCGGCGATCGGTGGCCGGACCCGGAGCGGGAGGCGACGACGGTGGAGCCGGTCACCGCCGCGGCGGCCCGGGTGAGCGGTGACCCCCTGCTGCGCGAGGCCGCAGCGGCCCTGCCCGACGACGCCCTGCTCGCCGATCTGCGGTCCGTCACCGGCCCCGCCGCCGTCGACTTCCCGCTGCCGGTGAGCTGCCGCTACGCCCGCTGGTCGGCCGGGGCCCTGCTGTCCGCCACCGCGTGGGACGGCGAATAGCTCCGAGGGGCGGGGCCGTCGGCCCACTTGGCTGAATCTCGCCCCCGGTCGGCGGGCCGACGCCCGTGTGGTCCCGGCCGCGCGGGGAACGCGGGCTCCCGGACGGCGCCGGACACGAGGTCCGGCGCCGCACGGCTGGACGAGAGAGGGCGATCCTCATGATGGCGACAGTGGCGGTGCTGGCTCTGACGATCCTGCTCTTCAGTGCCGGACTCGGTCTCACCGTGGCGGTGGCTGGCCTGGCGAATCGGTTCGGGCGGTCGGCCGCGCGCCGCCGGCGATGACCGGTGGGCGACCGACCCCGCCGGCAGGGGCCGCCCGTGCAGGACGGAGGAGAGCGCCGCAGCGCACCCCGCCAGGAACCAGGCCAGGCGGCCGTGGGTGCGGGCCAGGCCGATCACCGGAACGGCGAGCGCCTCGCGCCGCCGTTCCAGCCGCCGGGGCTCCACCGCAGCCTCCCGGCCGGCCACCCCCGGCAGGCGGCCAGCGCCCGGTCCTCCGGCGTGAGGTCCCCACTGCCGTCCCGAGCTGCTGAGGTCGCTGTCCACCCCCTTCCCCCCGGTCAGGGCGGGGGGTCGCGATGGCCGCCCGGCCGCGGGCCGCGGACGGACTCCGGACACTGCGCCTCCCGACCCTCCCGGTACGGCGCCTGGCGCAGGAGGAGTTCAGCGAACCCGGCCACCGGTCTGATCCTGGCCGTGATCGGCGGGGTCCTCCGGGCGGCGGCCGCCGCCACTACCGGTAGACGCCGGGTGTCCACCCCCTCGGGGCACCGGGGGGTGGTCAGAGGTCCTGCTCAGAGGCCCTGGTCAGAGGCCCTGGTCAGGTCGGGACGCCCGGGTCCACCCGCCGACCCGCCTCGCCCCCGGGCGGGCGGGTCATCGCCCACCTGATCCCCCTGGTCACGGTGGCCGCGCCCAGCCGGACCGCAGGTCCCTCCACCACCGGCAGGGAGGGCAGGCGGAGTTCCCGCCGCGCCCACCCCGGCAGCAGCGAGACCGCGCCGGCCGCGAGCAGCCCGTACGGCGGGCGGACCACCCACGGCAGGGGCGGCCGGAGGAGGATGAACCGCGCCGCGTCGAGGGCCGCCCTGGTCCGGTGCAACTCGGCGCGGTACGCCGCGAGGACGGCGGCGAGCTGCCGCTGGTCGCGCGGCGGGTCGACGACACCCAGCGCGGCGGCCACGACGGCGGCGTCGGCCACGTAGCCGTCATAGGCCTCGTCGTCCAACGGCCTTTCTCCGTAGGCCCGGTGGGCACGGAGGAAGCTGTCGACCTCGGCGGCGTGCACCCAGCCGAGCAGGTGTGGATCACCGGCCCGGTACGCCTCCCCCGAGACACTGGTGCCGCGGACCCGCTCGTGCACCGCCCGTACGTGGTCGACCGCCTGCTGCGCGTCGGCCGCCGGCCCGAACGTGGTGACCGCGAGAAACGTGCTGGTGCGCTGGAGCCGGCCCCACGGATCGCCCCGGTAGCCGGAGTGCGCCTCGACGGCGGCCATCGCCAGCGGGTGCAGCGACTGCAGCAGGAGCGCCCGGAGTCCGCCGACGAACATCGAGGCGTCTCCGTGGACGACCCGGATGGGCCGGTCCGGGCCGAACCACCGGGGGCCCGGCGCCTCGTGGATCCGGCTCCGGGTGGCCGGGCCCTGCGGCCCGGCCACCCGGGCGAACAGTTCCGCGCCGGCGCGCTGCCGGATCGCGGCGAGGGCCGGGATGCCGGAGATGCCATCGGTCATACCTGCCACTGTAGTTCCGCGCCGCGCCGACGGGCCGCCGCCGACGGGCCGCGCCACCGGCCGGGCCGGTCGCGCGACGATCCCCGCTCCCGGCGGCAGGGACCACGGACTGGGGTGAGGGCCCGTGGAGAGCCGGGCGGGGTCGGCTCGCCGGGGTCCGTCGGAGCGGGCGCACCGGCGCCCGGAGCGGCGGTGTACGTGCCGTTCCCGTCGTCGCCGGTGCCGGAGACGGTACGGACTCAGGGGTCCGCACTGGGCACCGCACGCGGCCGGCCACGCACCTCACCTGGGAAGACGTGGCCCGGCCTTCGGCCTGGGAATCGCTTCTGATTCCTGGCCCGCGCGCGGACGCGGTCGTGGACGCCCGGAGTGCGCGTCAGCCGGCCGAAGACCCACCGCCAGGGTGAGTTCAAGGACCCGGTACGGCGATGCGAGATCCGGGAACAGCTCCCGCAGCTGCGACATCCGGTACCGGACTGTCTGGGGATGGACGAACAGCGCCGCCGCCACCTCGTCCCGCCTGCCCTGGTGCAGCAGCCAGGCTCGCAGCGTCTCCTCCAGCCGCCGCGCGGTCGCGACGGGCAAGGTCCGCAACGGTGCGAGCGCGCGGGCACGCAGGTCTGAGAACGCGTCCATGTCGGCGCTCAGCACCAGCTCGGGCAGGTGGGCCTCAGTGTCGCGGATGTCGGAGGAGAGGGAGCGCGCGCGTACGGCTCGCGCGTACGAGGCGCACGCACGAGTCCACGGCCGGGCCGGGCCGACCACGGCGGTGCGGTCGGCCAGCTGCCGCAGGAGATGCGCTCGATCGGCATCGGGAACGAGCAGCACACCGGTGGCGTCCGGCAGATCATCGAGGACGAGGGTGCCCGGGTCGAGCGCGCGGTAGGCAGGCCGGGCCTGGGCCGCGGGCAGCAGGACCGCGGTCAGCGACGTCGGAGGGTGCCACCCGGCCCGTTGAACAGCGGCCAGCAGCACGTCCGGGCTCGCGTCGGCGAGGAGGTCGCGGGCCAGGTGTTCCAGGTGGCGCTCGCGGGCCCTGCCCCGAGCCGCCAGTTCGTCGGCGTGGCCCGCGGCGCTCGCGGCGGAGAGCTCGTCGATGTAGGCGAAGGTCAGCTCGGCGAACTTGGCGACCTCGGCGGCGGGCAGGCCGACGGGTACGGCACCCGCTGCCAGACATCGCCAGGCCACGCGGGCGCCGACGCGGTAGGCGCTGAGCAGGGCGTCCATCGATCGGCCGTCGCGCACCTCGCCGCGGCCCAGCTCGTAGGCTGCGTCACCGGCGTCGCCGCCCGTGGCATTCCCGCTCGCGAGGTCCAGGTAGTGGCCCAGGGCGGTGCGGACGGCTCGGCGGATGGTGCCGCCCATGCGGCCCGAAAGGGCGTTCGCGTAGGGAGGGACCTCGTCGATGATCGCCTGGACGACCTCGTCGGCGGTGGCCCTCAGCGCGGCCCGAAGCGCGGTGACCGTCGTCTCATCCAGGACCAGCTCGCTGGCCCTCCGGATTGCTTGACTCACGCTTTTGTTCCCTGCGAACAATTCGGTCGACCAGATTCACGTCCTACGGTCAGGACTTTACACCCTGAGGCGCAGCAAGCTGGAGTCATGACGAGTGCAGCCCTCCGCAAGAGGGCGTGGAAACTGCTGGAGATGGTCACGACGCCGCTGCTGCCGTCGGACTACCTCGACCTGGTCAGCCCGCTGCGTGCGGGCGCCGACCTGCGCGGGCGCATCGAGGCCGTGCACCCCGAGACGGGTGACGCCGCGACCGTCGTGATCAGGCCGGGGCGGGGCTGGCGCGGCCACGCGGCCGGTCAGTACGTGCGGATCGGGGTCGACGTCGACGGGAGGCGCCTGTGGCGCGCCTACTCCATCACCTCGCCGACGGACCGCCAGGACGGCCGGATCACGATCACCGTGAAGGCGATCCCGGACGGCAAGGTCAGCAAGCACCTGGTCCGCAGGGCGACACCGGGCACGCTGGTCCAGCTCGACCAGCCGACCGGTGACTTCGTGCTGCCGCACGCCAAGCCCGCCAAGGTGCTCTACCTGACGGCCGGCAGTGGCATCACGCCCGTGATGGGCATGCTGCGCGACATCGAGTTGGATGACGTCGTCATGGTCCACTGTGCGCCGCGGCCCCAGGACGTGATCTTCCGCGACGAGCTGCACGGCCTGGTCGCGGACGAGAAGCTGCGCCTCGCCGAGGTGCACAGCGCCACGGACGGCAAGCTCGACCTCGCCCGCCTCGGCGAACTCGTGCCCGACTGGGCCGAGCGCGAGACCTGGGCCTGCGGGCCCGCGGGCCTGCTCGACGCCGCGGAGGAGCACTGGAGCGAGCACGGCGTCCGGGAGCGCCTGCGCACCGAACGCTTCCGACCCCGCATCGTCGTGGCCGGCGACGGCGGCGAGGTCACGTTCAGCGCCACCGGCACGACGGTCGACGCGGACGGCGCCACGCCGTTGCTGGACATCGGCGAGGAGGCCGGCGTGCTCATGCCCTCCGGGTGCCGCATGGGCATCTGCTTCGGCTGCGTCACGCCGCTCAAGGCGGGCGCCGTCCGCGACCTGCGCACCGGCGAGATCACCGAGGCCGAGCCGGGCGTCCTCATCCAGACCTGCGTGTCCGCCGCGGCGGGCCCCTGCGACATCGAACGGTAGACGCACCTTGACCGCCATCGACCCCACCGTCCACCTGACCGCGCAGCAGATCGAGGAGCTCGGCCGCGAGCTGGACGCGATCCGCGACGAGGTGATCGCCGACCGCGGCGAGAAGGACGCCGCCTACATCCGCAAGGTCATCTCGGCGCAGCGCAAGCTCGAGCTGGCCAGCAGGGGCGTGCTGCTGTTCTCGGTCTTCCCGCCCGCGTGGCTGCTCGGCACCGCCGGCCTGTCCGTGGCGAAGATCATGGACAACATGGAGATCGGCCACAACGTCCTGCACGGCCAGTGGGACTGGATGCGGGACCCGAAGATCCACTCCACCACCTGGGAGTGGGATCACGTCTCGCCGGCCGAGCAGTGGAAGCACTCGCACAACGAGTTGCACCACACGTACACCAACGTGATCGGCAAGGACAACGACCTCGGCTACGGCATCATGCGCGTCGACGAGGACCAGACGTGGCACCCGGCCCACCTCGGCCAGCCGCTGTGGAACTTCCTCAACGCCTGCTTCTTCGAGTACGGCATCGCGGCGTACGACCTGGAGCTCGGCAAGAACCTGCACAAGCGCCGCCGCAAGGACCCGGAGTTCCGCGCGCGGGCCAAGGCCGTGGGCCGCAAGATCCGCAAGCAGGTGCTCAAGGACTACGTGATCCACCCCCTGCTGTCAGGCCCGTCGTTCCTCACCACGCTCGCCGCCACGTTCACCGCGAACCTGGTCCGCAACATCTGGTCGCACTCGGTGATCATGTGCGGGCACTTCCCCGAGGGCGTACAGGTCTTCGAGCGCCGGTCGATCAAGGGCGAGACACGCGGCCAGTGGTACCTGCGCCAGATGATGGGCTCGGCGAACATCAGCGGCAGCAGGGCCATGCACTTCATGACCGGCAACCTGTCGCACCAGATCGAGCACCACCTGTTCCCGGACCTGCCGAGCAACCGGTACGCCGAGGTCGCGGTGAAGGTGCGCGCGCTGTTCGAGAAGTACGAGCTGGAGTACGTCACCGGGCCGCTGCCCGAGCAGGTGTTCTCCGCGTGGCACAAGGTCTTCCGGCTCTCGCTGCCCACCAAGAAGCCCAAGGTCACGACCCCGGCCGGGCACGCGAGGGTCGTGGTCGAGCACGGCTGACCCGGTGACGGCCCCGGGACGCTCCCCGGGCCGTCAGCCGACGGACAGCAGGGTCGGGTCCGCCATGATCCGGCGGATCGTGGTCTGCGCCGCGCCCAGCACGGGTCCGCGACGCCCCAGGGCGGACGAGCGCAGCGCCTCCGGGGGCCAGGGCCGGACGGTGACCCGGTCGGTGAGTTCGGCACGGACGGACGGCAGCAGCCACGCGGCCAGTTCGGCGTAGGTGCCGCCGAGGACGAGGCCGTCCGGGTCGATGAGGTCGACGGCGGAGGTGAGGGCGAGGCCGAGGGCACGGCCGGCGCGGTCCAGGGCCGCCAGGGTCGGCGGGTGCCCGGCACCGGCCCGCTCGGCCAGCAGGGCGACCGGGTCGCCGGCCGCCGCGGGTCCGGCCGGACCCGGGTCGTGCTGGGCGAGACCGGCCTCTCGCAGCACGGCCGCCTGGCCCGCGTACTGCTCCAGGCAGCCGCGCGCGCCGCAGACGCACCGGAGGCCCTCCGGGTGCACGGGGATGTGGCCGAGTTCGCCGGCGAAGCCGCGGGCGCCGCGGAACACCTGCCCGTCGATGACCAGGGCGGCGCCGATCCCGGCGTCCGCGGAGACGTGCACGAAGGTCTCCGCGGCCTGCTCGGCGTTCCAGTACTCGGCCAGAGCCCCGAGGTTGGCCTCGTTCTCCGGCTCGGGCGCGGTGTCCGGATCGGGCCAGTGGTCGGCGACGCGGACGGTGTGCCAGCCGAGGTTGGGCGCGCGATCGACCTGTCCGACGGGTTCGTTCGGCACCACCCCGGGCACGGCCAGGACCCGGCCCTCGACGCGGAGGCCGAGGTCGCGGGCCTCGGCCTCCGCGTCGGCGGCCAGCGCGGCGACCTCCGCCAGCACCTGCCCGACCGGCCGGCGGGCGTTCGACCGTTCGACCCGGCGCCACACCCGGGGTTCTCCGCGCAGGTCCACGACGCACGCGCCGAGGTGCATGACGCCGATCTCCAGACCGAGGCCGGCGGGGCCCCGGTCGCTCACCGACAGCGCGCGTCCGGGGCGGCCGACCCGTCCGTCGGGGGCGGTCTCCGTCTCGGTCAGCGCACCCCGGCCGATCAGTTCGTCGACCAGCGAGGAGACGGCCGCCCTGGTCAGGCCGACGCGTGCGGCGACATCCGCGCGGGACAGCGGGCGGCTGAGCGGGTTGTGCGCGGCGACCGCGCCGAGGACCACGGAGAGGTTGCGCCGTCGCATGTCCTGTTGCGAAGCGGGCCCGGAGCCCCGGCCGTGACCCGTTCTGCCGACCACTCCCACGCGCGGGCCCCTCCTACCGGTCCTCGGCCGGGGCTCCCTGCAAGGCCCCGGCCCGACGCAGGGTACCGCTGATCCGTTCGAGTGCGTCCGCGTCCCGTGCCACGGGCTCCAGCACCGGGCCGTCGGCGGTGCGCCAGCGGCGGGCCACCGCGTCGGCGGGCTCGCCGGTGAGCAGGGCGGCGGCTTGGGCGGCCGCGCCGAGTGCGACCAGTTCCCGCGCGGCGGGTACCCGCACGGCCCGGCCCGAGAGCCGCAGGACGGTCCGCTGCCAGGCGCGGCCCCGGGCGCCGCCCCCGATCAGCAGCAGCGGCTCGTCGCCCGCCGGCTCCTCGCCGCCCGCGCGCAGCACCTCGTCCAGGGCGGTGAGCAGGGCGTGGGCGGCGCCGTCGTAGGCGGCTTGGAGCACCTCCCCCGGGGTGGTGTCGTGACGGAGTCCGTGGACCAGGCCGGACGCGCCGGGCAGGTCCGGTGTGCGCTCGCCGTCCAGGTAGGGCAGCACCACCACGGTGCCGCCGTCCTCGACCTCCTCGCGCCCGCGTCCGAGGAGGCCGGCGACGCGGTCGACGGCGAGGGTGCAGTTGAGCGTGCAGGCGAGCGGCAGCCAGCCGCCGAGGGCGTCGGCGAAGCCCGCGACCGTCCCGCTCGCGTCCAGCGGCCTCTTCCGGCCGACGGCGTAGACCGTCCCGGAGGTGCCGAGGCTGAGCACGGGCTGGCCGGGCCGCAGTCCCAGCCCGAGGGCGGCGGCCATGTTGTCGCCGGTTCCGGCGGCCACCAGGGCCCCCTCGCGCAGCGCCGTCCCGGGGCGGACCAGGCCGGCCGGTGCGCCCGGCACGAGGACCTGCGGCAGCAGGGCCGGGTCGAGGCCGATGCGGTCGAGGACGTCCTCGTCGTAGCCGTCCGGCCCCCACCAGCCGGTCCCCGACGCGTCGCCGCGGTCGGTCACCGCCTCCCCGGTCAGCCGCTCGGTCAGGAAGTCGTGCGGGAGGCGGACGGCCGCGACACGGTCGGCCGCGGCCGGCTCGTTGGCGCGCAGCCAGGCCCACTTGGGAGCGGTGAAGGCGGCGGTCGGCAGGCTGCCGGTGCGCCGGACGATCTCCGCCGGGCCGATCCCGGCTCGCAGCGCGGCGGCCTGGGGGGCGGACCGGACGTCGTTCCACAGCAGCACCGGGCGGACCGGTGCGCCGGCCGCGTCGAGGGTGACCAGGCCGTGCTGCTGGCCGGCGATCGAGACGGCGGACGCGCGGCCGGCCCAGCCCGTCCCCGAGACCGCCTCGTCGAGGGCCCGCCACCACTGCTCGGCATCGCTCTCCCGGCCGGCTCCCTCGCTGACGGTGTGCGGGGCTCGACCCTCGCCCAGGACCGTGCCCGTGTCGATGTCGACGGCGAGGGCCTTGGTGGACTGGGTGGAGCTGTCGACGCCGATCACGACACGCTGCTCAGCCATGCGTTCCTCCGATGGGGGTTCCTTCTGACGCCCCGGCATACTAATTTGTTGAGAGCCCTGACAAACACCCCCTCCGCACCGATCCGGAGCCGCGCCATGTCCAGCGACCCGCTCGCCCCCGCCCCCGCGCACAAGTTCACCTTCGGCCTGTGGACCGTCGGCTGGCAGGGTCGCGACCCCTTCGGCGACGCGACCCGCCCCGCCCTCGACCCGGTCGAGACCGTGCGGCGGCTGGCCGGACTCGGCGCCTACGGCGTCACCTTCCACGACGACGACCTGATCCCCTTCGGCGCGGACGACGCCACCCGTGAGGAGACCGTCAAGCGCTTCCGCGCCGCGCTGGACGCCGCCGGACTGAAGGTCCCGATGGTGACCACCAATCTGTTCACGCACCCCGTCTTCAAGGACGGTGCCTTCACCGCCAACGACCGCGGCGTGCGGCGCTACGCGCTGCGCAAGACGATCCGCAACATCGACCTGGCCGCGGAGCTCGGCGCCTCGGTCTACGTCGCCTGGGGCGGTCGCGAGGGCGCGGAGTCCGGCGCGGCCAAGGACGTGCGCACCGCGCTGGACCGGCTGAAGGAGGCCTTCGACCTGCTGGGCGAGTACGTCGAGCAGCAGGGCTACGACCTGCGGTTCGCGATCGAGCCCAAGCCCAACGAGCCGCGCGGCGACATCCTGCTGCCCACGGTCGGCCACGCCCTGGCGTTCATCAACGAGTTGGAGCGCCCCGAACGGGTCGGCGTCAACCCGGAGGTGGGCCACGAGCAGATGGCCGGGCTCAACTTCCCGCACGGAATCGCCCAGGCCCTGTGGCACGGCAAGCTGTTCCACATCGACCTCAACGGCCAGTCCGGCATCAAGTACGACCAGGACCTGCGCTTCGGCGCGGGCGACCTCCGGCAGGCCTTCTGGCTGGTCGACCTGCTGGAGTCGGCCGGCTACGACGGCCCGCGCCATTTCGACTTCAAGCCGCCGCGCACCGAGGACTTCGACGGCGTCTGGGCCTCGGCGGCCGGTTGCATGCGCAACTACCTGCTGCTGGCCGAGCGCTCCCGCGCCTTCCGGGCCGACCCGGAGGTGCAGGCCGCGCTCGCCGCGTCCCGGTTGCCCGAACTCGCCCTCCCCACCGCCCAGGACGGTCTGGCCGGCCTGCTGGCGGACCGCTCCGCCTTCGAGGAGTACGACGTCGACGCCGCCGCGCGGCGCGGCATGGCCTTCGAGCAGCTGGACCAGCTGGCCCTCGAACACCTCCTCCGGGCCCGCTGACCCCGGCCACGACGAAGCCGGGTCGTGCGAGCCGCACGACCCGGCGCCCCCCCGGTGGCCACCTCGGCCGATGGCCGCGGTCCGGTACGCACCCCGGCACGGCCGGGGCGGGCCGGCCGGGGCGGCGCGGTGTTCTACCGACGACGGACGGGGTTCAGGCGCTGGAGGACGATGAAGAAGAACAGCAGCCCGCCGATCACGATCCTGGTCCACCATGAGCTGAGGGTGCCCTGGAAGCTGATGACGGTCTGGATCAGGCCCAGCACCAGCACACCCAGCACGGTGCCCAGCAGGTAGCCGGAGCCGCCGGTGAGCAGGGTGCCGCCGATCACCACGGCGGCTATCGCGTCCAGTTCCAGCCCGACCGCGTGCAGGCCGTACCCGGAGAGCATGTAGAAGGTGAGCAGCACACCGCCGAGCGCCGAGCAGAAGCCACTGACCGCGTACACGGTGATCTTGGTCCGCCGCACCGGCAGACCCATCAGCAGAGCGGACTGCTCGCTGCCGCCGAGCGCGTACACGTTCCGCCCGAGCCGGGTGTAGTGCAGCACGACGAACCCGGCTGCCAGCACCAGCAGTGCGATCACCACACTCGGCGAGACGAACAGGTCGCCGAGCGGGATCCGGGTCTGCGCCATCGCGGTGTACGACGGATCCGTGATGGAGATCGACTCGATGCCGATCGTGTAGCACAGGCCGCGGGCCAGGAACATGCCCGCCAGCGTCACGATGAAGGGCTGGATCTCGAAGACGTGGATCACCCACCCCATCACCCAACCGCCGGCCGTGCCCATCAGCAGCACCAGCGGGATGACCACCAGCGGCGGCCAGCCGTGCCGCTCCACCAGCCAGGCGGAGACCATGGTGGACAGCGCCACCACCGCACCGACCGACAGGTCGATGCCACCGGTCAGCACGACGAAGGTCATCCCGATCGCGACCACGAGCAGGAAGGCGTTGTCGATCAGCAGGTTGAGCAGCACCTGCCCGGAGAAGAACCCGTCGTACCGCACCGAGCCGACGGTGAACATCGACACCAGCGCGACAGAGGTGACCAGCAGCGGGATCTGCTCGCGGACCCTGGTCAGCAGGGTGTTGGCGTTCACGCGCCGGCCTCCCGGTCGGTCATGGCGGCGGCGGGACTCGGCCGGACGCCGCTCCGGCGACCGGCGCCGTGCCGGACGAGGCCGGCACGGAAGTTCGGCGACTGGACCAGGCAGACCGTGATCACCACGAAGGCCTTGAAGACCAGCGTGGTCTCCGGCGGGATGCCCATGGTGTAGACGGTGGTGGCGAGGGTCTGGATGATCAGCGCGCCGAGGACGGTGCCGCCGATCGAGAACCGGCCGCCGTTGAGCGAGGTCCCGCCGATCACCACCGCGAGGATGGCGTCGAGTTCGATCCACAGCCCGGCGTTGTTGCCGTCCGCCGCCGAGACGTTCGAGGAGACCATCAGTCCGGCGACCGCCGCGCACAGCGCACTGAACACGTACACCAGTGCGACCAGGCGCGTCGCCCGGATCCCGACCAGCCGGCTGGCCACGGGATTGCCGCCGACCGACTCCAGCAGCAGGCCGAGCGCGGTGGATCGGGTGAGCAGCGCGGTGAGCAGCGCGACGAGTCCGCTGAGCAGGATCGCGAACGGCATCGCCAGCCAGTAGCCGCCGCCGATCAGCTTGTACGGCTCGCTGGTGATCGTGATGATCTGGCCGTCGGTGATCAGCTGGGCGACGCCGCGGCCCGCGACCATCAGGATCAGGGTGGCGATGATCGGCTGCACCCCGACCCGGGCCACCAGCACCCCGTTCGCGATGCCCAGCAGTACCGCCGTACCGAGCGCGATGGCGACCGCGCCGAGCACCGTGCCAAGGCTCCCCGGGTCGGTGGCCTCGCTGATGTGCAGGCAGGCCAGCGCGCCGGCGATGGCGACGGTGGAACCGACCGAGAGGTCGATCCCACCGGTGGCGATCACCAGGGTCATGCCGAGCGACACCAGGATGAGCGGCGCTCCGAAGTGCAGGATGTCGATCGTACTGCCGTACAGATGACCGCCCTTGAGGTGGAGGGCGAAGAAGTCCGAGGTGAAGGCGAGGTTGGCGGTCAGCAGCACCGCCAGCACCGCGGCCGGCCAGAACAGCCGGTGCCGGGTCACCGCCCTCATCCTCGGGGTGGTCGGCGCCGTGGTCATTGTTCCGCTCCGCTCGCGATGGTGGCCAGGACGCGCTCCGGGGTGAGCCCGCCGTCGTTGTCGAGTTGGGCGACCATCCGGCGGTCGCGCAGCACGCCGACGCGATGGCTGAGCCGCAGCACCTCCTCCAGTTCGGCGGAGATGAACAGCACCGCCATGCCCTTCTCGGCGAGGTTCGCGACCAGCTTCTGGATCTCGGCCTTGGCGCCGATGTCGATGCCGCGGGTGGGCTCGTCCAGGATCAGCAGCTTGGGGTCGGTGATCAGCCAGCGGGCCAGCAGCACCTTCTGCTGGTTCCCGCCGCTGAGGTTGCGGACCAGCGCCTCCGGGTCGCCCGGGCGGATGTCCAGGGCGCGGATCCAGCGCAGCGCCAACTCGTCCTGCGTGGTGCGCGACAGCGGACGGGCCCAGCCGCGGGCCGCCTGTAGCGCCAGCACGATGTTCTCCCGGACGGTCAGCTCGCCGACCAGGCCCTCGGTCTTGCGGTTCTCCGAGCAGAACGCGATGCCGTGGGCGATCGCGTCGCGCGGGCCGCGCAGGTCCGTCTCGGTGCCGTTGATCCGCACGGTGCCGCGGTCCTTGTGGTCGGCGCCGAACAGCAGTCGGGCGGCCTCGGTCCGGCCGGATCCCAACAGGCCTGCCAGACCGACCACTTCACCGGGACGAAGGGCGAGGTCGTACGGTTCGACGGCGCCCCGCCGGGCCAGGCCCTCGGTCCGCAGGAAGGCCCGGTCGCTGGCCGGCACTGAGCGTCCGCGCCGCTTGCCGCCGGCGAGTTGGTCGAGCCCGGCGAGCTCGGCGCCGATCATCCGGGAGACCAGTTCGACCTGGTTGAGCTCGCTGGTCAGGTACTCGCCCTCGAGCCGGCCGTTGCGCAGCACGGTCATCCGGTCGCAGATCTCGTAGATCTGGTCGAGGAAGTGCGAGACGAACAGGATGGCGACCCCCTGGTCGCGCAACCGCCTCAGCACGGTGAAGAGTTGGCCGACCTCGTCACGGTCCAGGCTGGAGGTCGGCTCGTCCAGGATCAGCACCTTGGCGCAGACGCCCACCGCGCGGACGATGGCGACCAGTTGCTGGACGGCGATGGAGCAGCCGGCCAGCGGCGCGCCGACGTCGAGGTCCAGCTCCAGCGTACGGACCAGCTCGGCGGCCCGGCGGCGCATTTCGGCCCAGTCGATCAGGCCGAGGCGGCGCGGCTCCCGACCGATGAAGATGTTCTCCGCGACCGACAGGTTCGGGCAGAGGTTCACCTCCTGGTAGACGGTGCTGATGCCCGCCTGCTGGGCCTGCAGCGGACCGGCGATCCGCACCCGCTGCCCGGCCAGCACCACGTCGCCGCCGTCCGCCGGGTGCACCCCGGTCAGCACCTTGATCAGCGTGGACTTGCCGGCGCCGTTCTCCCCCATCAGGGCGTGCACCTCGCCGGGGAACAGCCGGAAGTCGACCCCGTCCAGCGCCACCACCCCGGGGAACTCCTTGCGGATCCCCCGCACTTCCAGGACCGGTTGCTGACGCACGCCGGTTCTCCTCTCCTCGTGCGGCCCGGCCCGCCCGAGGAGAGGCTCCCCGGGCGGGCCGGAGCCGTTCAGTACTGGCGGGTCGGCAGCGCGGCAGCGGCCTGGTCCTGGGTGAAGACGCCCTCCTGCGTCTTGATCCGCTTCGGCACCTGTTCGCCGGCCTTGACCTTCTTCACCAGGTCCATCAGCTGGTCACCGAGGAGCGGGTTGCACTCCACATCGAGGTTGATCTTGCCCTGGCTCATCGCGGTGAAGGCGTCCTTGACCCCGTCCACCGAGATGATCTTGATGTCGGCGCCCGGCTTCCTGCCGGCCTCCTCGATCGCCTGGATCGCACCGAGGGCCATGTCGTCGTTGTGCGCGTACAGCACGTCGATCTTCGGCTGGGCCTTCAGGAAGGCCTGCATGACCTCCTTGCCCTTCGCCCGGGTGAAGTCACCGGTCTGCGAGGCCGCCACCTTGAACTTCGCGTCCGCCTTGATCACGTCACCGAAGCCCGACTTGCGGTCGTTGGCCGGCGCCGAACCCGTGGTGCCCTGCAGCTCGACGATGTTCACCTCGTCGGACCTGCCCTGGTACTCCTTCACCAGCCACTCGCCGGCCTTCCTGCCCTCCTCGACGAAGTCCGAGCCGAGAAAGGAGACGTAGAGCGAGTCGTCCTTGGAGTCCACCGCCCGGTCGGTGAGGATCACCGGGATCCCGGAGTCCTTCGCCTCCTTCAGCACGGTGTCCCAACCCGACTCCACCACCGGCGAGAAGGCGATCACATCCACCTTCTGCTGGATGAACGAGCGGATCGCCTTGATCTGGTTCTCCTGCTTCTGCTGCGCGTCGGAGAACTTCAGCTCGATGCCCGCCTTCTTCGCGGACTCCTGGACCGACTTGGTGTTCGCGGTGCGCCAGCCGCTCTCCGCGCCGACCTGCGAGAAGCCCACGACGAGCTTGCGGCCGGCACCCTTGTCGGCCGAGCCTCCACCGCCGCCGGAACCGCATGCGGTGAGGACGATGACCATCGAACCGGCGACCAGGGCCGCCGCAGCTCTCTTGGACATGGTGGGACTTCCTCTCGGGGTTGTCGATCGCGCGGACGGCACCGCCGACGTGAACGTGACGCGTCGGCACCGTTTCGCTCGTGAGAGATTGTTAACGCTCACAATTGGCATCGGCAAGGCCGTCACGCCTCGTTACCCAATCTTGACCAGCCCGTCGGCCACAGCTGATGGAGTGTCAGTTCAGCGACGAAGGGAACCCCTTGACCCGGCTCTCACCCGCAGCACTCCCAGCCTTCGACCCGGGAGCGCCCACCTCGCCCGCACGGACTCCCGCCGCGCTCCACCGGAGCGCGCGCACCCTCGGGCACCATGCACCCCGAGATCACGGCCGACGAGGGCTACCGGAGCAGCGGCCGCTCCCCCATCACGCCGGCCTCCTCCACCGGCGGCGGCCGCGCCGCGACCCCCTCCGCCGGTACCCCGTGGAACGACCGCGACAACCCCAACGTCCCGGTCGGCGGCTCCGACGCGTGGGAGGTGACCGCGAAGCCCGCCGGAGAAGACCAGCTCGACCTGGAACACCGGTGCGCCCCACCCCGACGCCCGGACCCTCGTCGCCATCCCCGACGGCGCGGGCGGCAACTGGAGCATGACGATACGTCAACACCATCCGGCCGAGCGTCTCCTACGGCGTGGGCCGACGGACCGCCGCTGCGCGAAGCATTGACAACGCGCGCCGCCTGTTGAACATTAGCCTGAACACGTCAGGCAGGACGGGTACCTCTCGGGTCAATTGTTAGCGCTAACAGACCCCGGGCGGCCAGGCCGATCGCCCTTCGGCCGGACCCCGGCAACCTGTGAGCTGCGCGTCCACCGACAGCACGGCCCTTGCACGGGACCAGGCGCCACGTCCCGAACGCACACCACCCACCCTGCGCGGCAGGGGAAGGGTCCGGCCGAGTGCGCGCTCGCACAGGCGTCAGGACGAGACGTCGGCTAGCGAGCGGCGCACGGCATCCCCCACCCACAAGGAGAACGCTCCGTCATGCCATGGATCAAGCAGAAACCCCGTCTCCGCACGGTCCTGACGGCGGCCGCGTGCCTGGTCGCCGGCTCAGCCACGGCCGTCACCGCGAGCCCCGCGGCGCATGCCGCCGGGGCGACCACGCTGGGTACGGCAGCGGCCGGCAGCGGCCGCTACTTCGGCACGGCAGTGCCCGCGAGCAAGCTCGGCGACTCGACGTACACCACCGTTCTCGACCGGGAATTCACCATGGTCACCCCGGAGAACGAGATGAAGTGGGACGCCATCGAGCCCGCCCGCGGGTCGTTCAACTTCGCCCCCGCCGACTCGATCGTCAACCACGCCTCCGCGCACGGCCAGCGCATGCGCGGCCACACCCTGGTCTGGCACTCCCAACTGCCCGACTGGGTCAAGTCCATCGGCGACGCCAACACCCTGCGCAGCGTGATGAACAACCACATCACCCAGGAGATGAACCACTACAAGGGCAAGATCTACGCCTGGGACGTGGTCAACGAGGCCTTCGCGGACGGCGGCAGCGGGCAGCACCGCGACTCCGTGTTCCAGAGCGTGCTGGGCAACGGCTTCATCGAGGAGGCCTTCCGCACCGCTCGGAGCGTCGACCCCTCGGCCAAGCTCTGCTACAACGACTACAGCATCGACAACTGGACGGACGCCAAGACCCAGGGCGTCTACAGCATGGTCAAGGACTTCAAGGCCCGCGGCGTGCCCATCGACTGCGTCGGCTTCCAGAGCCACTTCGGCGCCGGCGGCCCGCCGGCCAGTTTCCAGACCACCCTGTCCAGCTTCGCCGCGCTCGGCGTGGACGTCCAGATCACCGAGCTCGACATCGCCCAGGCGTCCGCCGGCGCGTACGCCAACGCCGTCAAGGCCTGCCTCGACACCACTCGCTGCACCGGCATCACGGTGTGGGGCATCCGCGACAGCGACTCCTGGCGCACCGGCGAGAACCCGCTGCTGTTCGACAACAGCGGCAACAAGAAGGCCGCCTACAGCGCGGTGCTCACCGCGCTGGGCGGAGCCGGCGGCGGCACGCCGACCGGAGGCATCACCCCCGGCGCCGTCTACACCCTCTCCGACGTGGCCGCCGGACGCGTTCTCGACCAGCCCGCCGGACAGAACGGCAACGGCACCCCGCTCCAGGTGTGGGACGCCAGCGGCGCCACCAACCAGCAGTGGCGCGCCTCCCAGAACGGCGACGGCTCCTACACCCTCACCAACGTCGCCAGCGGCCGGGCCCTGGACGAGCCGGCCGACCGGACGGGCAACGGGACGAGGGTGGCGGTCTGGGACCCCAACGGCGGCGCCAACCAGCACTGGAAGGCCACCCGGAACGGCGACGGCTCCTACACCCTCACCAATGTCGCCAGCGGCCGGGCCCTGGAGACCCCCGGCAACCAGACCGCCAACGGCACCCCCGTCCAGATCTGGGACTCCCACGGCGGCGCCAACCAGCACTGGACCTTCAGGTGAGCTGAACCGCCGGGGGTGGGGCGGGGGGCGCCCCCGCCCCCCCCCCCAACCACCCGGGCCAACCGGGGGCACCCGGGGGCCCGACCCCCCCCGGGCCGCGGCGCGGGCCC
>NZ_JBHWUI010000079.1:0-39809 GCF_042737525.1 Kitasatospora sp. NPDC059973
CCCGGAAGCTAAGCCTCACAGCGCCGATGGTACTGCAGGGGGGACCCTGTGGGAGAGTAGGACGCCGCCGAACAATCATTCCAAAGAACCCCCCGGTCCGTAAGGATCGGGGGGTTCTTTGCGTTTCCAGGGCGAATCGTTCCGAGGCCGAGCTGTGAATACTGCGCCGACCGGGGACCATAAGGGCAAGCTACGGGCCGCAGGCGGCACTTCGTAGCGAGGTCACCAGGCGCCGGTGGTGAGAGACGGCAGCAAGCCCGGGGGGCAGGCAGGCCTCCTCGCTCGACCGCCGGCAGAGCGGTGGGCGGTCAGTGGCCACCCCAGGGCGTCAAGGGCACCAGGAACAGAGACCCTCCCGAAGCGGCGGAAGCAGCCGAAGCGGTCGTCAGGGCGCCCGCTGACCGGACGTCCGTCCACGGGCAAGGCCTACGACTGAGCCCCCGCCACGGATGTGGCGGGGGCTCAGTCATACGCTCTCACACCGGCCGTACGGCCGGGGGGCTCAGAGGCGGCCGGCGGCCTTGAGGGCGAGGTAGGTGTCGGCGAGGGCCGGGGCCACCGCGGTCGGCGGGGCGTCCAGGACGGTCACGCCGTGCCGGGTGAGCCGGTCCGCGGTGAGCCGGCGGTCGGCGCGGGTCTGCTCGGCGGCGGCCGCGCCGTACACGGCCTCGACGGTGCCGCGGCCGGTGGCCAGTTCGTCCAGGTGGGGGTCGGAGACGGAGGCCAGGACCACTTCGTGGCGCTTGGTCAGCAGCGGGAGCAGCGGCAGCAGCCCGTCCTCGACCGGGGCCGCGTCGAGGCCCGTGAGCAGGACGATCAGGGAGCGGTGCGGCGCCATCTTGAGCGCGGTCGCCACCAGCGAGCGCATGTCGGTCTCGTAGAGGGCCGGTTCCAGGACGGCCATCGCGTTGGTGAAGGCCGGCAGGATCTCGCTGGGGGAGCGGCCGGCCACCGAGACGCGCTTGCGCAGGTCGTGGGCGAGCAGGTCGACCCGGTCGCCCGCCTTGGTGGCGAGCGCGGTGAGCAGCAGCGCGGCGTCGAGCGAGGCGTCCAGGCGGGGCGCGTCGCCGACGCGGCCGGCGGAGGTGCGGCCGGTGTCCAGGACGATCAGGATGTGCCGGTCGCGCTCGGGGCGCCAGGTGCGGACGGCGACGGTGTTCCGGCGGGCGCTGGCGCGCCAGTCGATGGAACGGATGTCGTCGCCGGGCAGGTACTCGCGCAGGGAGTCGAACTCGGTGCCCTGGCCCCGGGTCAGGACGGAGGTGCGGCCGTCGAGTTCGCGCAGCCGGGCGAGCCGGGACGGCAGGTGCTTGCGGCTGTTGAACGGCGGCAGGGCGCGGACCGTCCAGGGGACGAGGTGCGAGCCCTGGCGCCCGGCCAGTCCGAGCGGGCCGAGCGAACGGACCGTCACCCGCTGGGCGTGGTGGTCGCCGCGCCGGGTCGGGGTGAGCACGGTGGTGGCCCGGCGCCGCTCGTGGCCGGGAATGCGCAGGGTGTGCCGGGAGGCGGCGATCTCGGTGCCGCGCCGCCACGCGGACGGGGCCCAGGCGTCGCGGACGCGGCCTCGGAGCGGGCGGCCACTGGGGTTGGTGACGGTCAGTTCGACGGTGGCCGGCTCGCCGAGCCGGACGGTGGTGTCGCCGCCCCGGGTGATCCGCAGGCCGCGGACGGGGGCGGCGAGCACCAGGTCGACGACGACGGCGAGCAGGACCGTGCCGGTGACGGCCGCGATCCCGCCCCAGGACGGCAGGAGCAGGCCCACGACGAGCGCGCCGAGTGCGGCGAGCAGGGCGGTTCGCCCGGTGAGGGCCATGCGGTTGCGCTCCTTCGTGAACGGGGCGGGGCGGGGCGGTCGGTCAGCGGGGGGCGGGCGTCTGGGCCAGGACCGCCTGGATGACGGAGTCGGCGGTGACGCCCTCCATCTCGGCCTCGGCGCGCAGCGCGACGCGGTGCCGCAGGGTCGGCAGGGCGAGTGCCTTGACGTCGTCGGGGGTGACGTAGTCGCGGCCGGCCAGCCAGGCCCAGGCGCGGGAGGCGCCGAGCAGGGCGGTGGCGCCACGGGGGGAGACGCCGATCGAGAGCGACGGGGACTGCCGGGTGGCCCGGCAGAGGTCGACGATGTAGGCGAGCACCTCGGGCGAGACGGTGAGCTTGGCGATCTGCGCGCGGGCGGCGGTGATGTGTTCGGGGCCGGCGACCGGGCGCACGCCGGCCGCGGCGAGGTTGCGCGGGTCGAAGCCGCCGGCGTGCCGGGCGAGGACCTGGAACTCCTGGTCGCGGTCGGGCAGCGGCAGGATCAGCTTGAGCAGGAAGCGGTCGAGCTGGGCCTCGGGCAGCGGGTAGGTGCCCTCGTATTCGACCGGGTTCTGGGTGGCGGCGACCAGGAACGGGACCGGCAGCGCGCGGGGCGAGCCGTCGACGGTGACCTGGTGCTCCTCCATGGCCTCCAGCAGGGCGGCCTGGGTCTTCGGCGGGGTGCGGTTGATCTCGTCGGCGAGCAGCAGGTTGGTGAAGACCGGGCCGGGCTGGAAGGAGAACTCGGCGGTGCGGGCGTCGTAGACGAGGGAGCCGGTGACATCGCCCGGCATCAGGTCGGGGGTGAACTGGATCCGCTTGGTGTCCAGGCTGAGCGCGGTGGACAGGGTGCGGATCAGCAGCGTCTTGGCGACGCCGGGGACGCCCTCCAGCAGCACGTGGCCGCCGCAGAGCAGGGCGACGACCAGGCCGGTGACGGCGGCGTCCTGGCCGACCACGGCCTTGGCGATCTCGGCGCGCAGGGCGGTGAGCGCCTGGCGCGGGTCGTCGGTGGTCCCGGGGGTGCCGGTCGCCGTGCCGGGGGTGGAGACGGGGGTGGCGGTGGCCTGTTCGGTCACGGCTTCCGTACCTGCCTTTCGAGGGCGTCGAGGTCGTCGGCGAGCCGCAGCAGCGCGGCGTCGTCGGTCGGGGGCGGGCCGTAGAGGAGGGCCCGTACGTCCCCGGCGGGTCGGTCGGGGAGGCGGTCGAGGACAGCCGCGCAGAGCGCGGTGGCGTCGGGTGCGCCGCCGGTGGGCGGCACGCCGAGGACGGGCGCGAGGCGGTGGGCGGCGGCGCGGCGCAGGGCGTCGGCGGCGCGGCCCCGGGCCCTGGCCCGGCGGTAGAGGCGGGCGCGGCCCTCGGTGGTCTCGGCGGCGCGGACCACGACGGGCAGGTTCTCGCTGATGACCGGGCCGAGCCGGCGGGCCCGCCAGAGCGCGGCCAGCAGGGTCGCGATGCCGAGCTGGACGGCGGCCCAGCGCCAGCCGTCGGGGATGTAGTCGGTGAACCGCTTGTCGCCGACGCTGTCGCCGAGCGGGGCGGTGTAGTCCGGCAGGTGCCAGGTGAGGCGGGGCTGCGAGCCGAGCAGGCCGAGCGCGAGCGAGGCGTTGCCGTCCTTCTTGATCAGCTCGTTGCTGAGGAAGTCACCGCTGCCGAGGACGACGACGTCGGTGCCCTGGCCGGTCCGGACTGCGACCAGCGGGTAGCCGTGGCCGCGCGGGTAGCAGCCCTCGCCGCGGCTGCCGGCGGTGTACAGCAGGCCGCCGAGGTGGGCGGTGCCGGCCCGGACGGCCTCGGTGAGCGCGCACTGGGCGGCGGTGCTGCGGACGGCGGCGTACGGGGCGCCGCCGCCCTCCTCGGAGGGGCGGACGCCGGGGGCGAGCGCGCTGAGGGCGGCGGGGCCGGGGGAGACGAGGACCAGCCGGCCGTGCCGGGCGGCGGCGAGGGCGCGCAGCTGGTCGGGGCCGAGCAGGTCGGGTTCGGGGACGACGAGGGTGTCGTTGCCGGTGGAGCGGGCGGGGAGGTCGGCGGTGACGTCGACGTCGAGGCCCTGGCGCTGGAGCAGCGCGACGACGGCGTGGGAGCCGGAGGCGTCGTAGGAGCGCGGGTCGAGCGGGGGGTAGCGGCGGTCCTGGTTGAGCCCGGCCAGCACGGCGGCGGCGAGCAGCAGCAGCACGGCGGTGAGCAGGTACCAGCGGGAGCGGTGCCAGAGGCCGCGGCCGGTGGGCGCGAGGCTGCTGGACGCGGCGGGCCCGGCCACGGGCGCGGTCTGCGGCGGAGCGGCGGACGGCGGTGCGGCGGCGGGTACGGGCGGTGCGGCGGGCGGCGGCCCGCCGGGGGCCGGCGGAGCGGCCGGACCGGGGGTGGGGCTGGTCATGCCGCTCCTCCCGCGGCCGGGGCGAACGCCGGGCGGGCGCGTTCCAGGGTCTGGTCGAGGTCGCGCAGCAGCTGGTACGCGCTGCGGTCGGCGGTGCGGTCGCCGTAGGCGATGTCGTCGAAGGTGCGGGCCGCGGCGCGGAGGGCGTCGGCGTGCGCCGGGAGGGCCCGGCCGGCCTCGGCGGCGGCTTCGTCGGCGGTGCGGCCGGGCCGGGCGTCGAGCAGGGTGCGCTCCTCCAGGGCCCGGACGAGGGCGCGCATCTGCTCGCGGACGGCCTCCGTCCACCGGCCGGCCGCGGCATGCTGTTCGGCGTCGGCCCGGTACTGGTCGGCGCTGCGCGGTCCGGCGGTGCCGAAGACGTCGAGCACGGTGCGGGCGGCCCGCTTGGGCGCGCCGAACCGCCACCAGAGGGCGGCGGCGATCAGCACGGCGATCACCAGGAAGAGGATCAGTCCGGTGGTGCCGCTGGTGCCGTCGCCGGCGATGGTGGTGAGCGCGTCGTCGATCCGGTCCATGACCCAGTCGTAGACCCGCTGCTGCAGGCTCGGGTCGTGCCGGTGGTACTCGGCGTTGAGCAGTTCGTCGCGGGCGGCGTCGCGGGCCGGGTCACGTGGAACGGTGACCGGGGCGCCGCTCGCCGCCAGCGTCCTCTCCCCCCAGTTCGGCATCCGGTTCAGAGCCTCGCCGGGTTCTGGCCGGCCTGGTCGCCCCAGCCGGTGCCGCCGTACTCGGTCAGGCCCGCGGCGCGGGCGAGCTCGATGTCCAGGGCCTCGCGCCGGATCCGCTGGTCGACGTAGAGCAGCACGCCGATGGTGGCGGTGAACGGGATGGTGACGGTGGAGGCGATCACGCCGGCGATCGCGGTGGTGATCAGGACGGCGGTGGGCAGGGTGGCCGGGTCGCCCGCGTCGACCTGGCCGACGAGGTCGTCGAAGCCGAGGGCCAGGCCGACGATCGTGAACGGCACGCTGATGATCCCGGCGACGATGCCGGCCAGGACCTGGCTGAGGAGGTTGATCCCGAACAGCCGCCACCAGGAGCCGCGGACCAGCCGGCGCGAGCGGGAGAGCGCCGTGATGACGCCCTGCTTCTCCAGCATCAGGGCGGGGGCGGCCAGGCTGAGCTGGATCCAGATCCAGATCGCGACCGGGATGCTGAGCAGGCCGACCACGAAGAGCAGGCCCGCGATGGCGGGTTCGTCCGCGCCGGTCAGCAGGTAGCCGATCATCGGGGCGAAGCCGATCAGCACCACGCCGGTGCCGATCAGGGCGGTCAGCAGGGTGAGGCCGGTCAGCTGGAGCAGCCGGGGGCGGGCGTCCCGCCAGGCGTCGCGGATGGTGGCGGACTGCCCGAGGATGGCGCGGCTCACCACCATGGTCAGCAGGGCGGCGGCGACCACGCTGAGCAGCATGGTCACCGGCAGGCTCACCAGGGCGGAGATCACCGGGGTGAGGTCGCCGGTGTCGCCCCGCACGGCCAGCTGGGTGCCGGTGACGGCGGCCTGCTCGACGACGGCGACGCCGAGCGAGAGGCCGAGCGTCGTGCGCCAGTGCGTGCGGATGGTGGAGACGGCTCCGTCGAGGATCTCGCCGAGGCCGAGCGGGCGCAGCGGGATGATGCCCGGCTTGGGGCTGACCGGGGCGCCCCAGCCGTACTGGCCGTGGGGGCCGTGCGGGCCCTGGCCGCCGTACTGGGGGCCGCCCGGTCCGGGGCCGCCGTAGCCGGCGCCCCAGGCGGGGGGCGCGGCCTGGGGTGGTACCGACGGCCCGGGCGCGGCGGCGGACGTGTCGGCCGGGGGCCGGTTGTCGTCGCGGGACGGCTCGGACGAGCTGGGCGAGGCCCAGCCCGGGGTGTCGGTCATCACTGCTCCTCGGAGGGGCGTCAGGGTTCGCGGGGCCGGGTGGATCTTCACCCGCGCGCAGCGCCCATCGTGCCATGGTGGTCGGACGGCCCCCAGGGGTATCCGGTTGCTGAACGGCAACGGGAGGCCGTCGGGCGGGCGGGACGCGGTCCGGACGCGGCCCGGGGGTGACCGGTGGGGCCGGAGGGGCCGGTTCGGGCCAGGTCATTCGTCCGGTATGGCCGGAATTCGCCGGGCTGCCACTTGGCCGTTCTGGAGCAAAGGGACTGCTGTGCGGCAGGTCACAATCCGGTAATGAGAAGATGGACGCATGAAGGGACGCGTCCTCGTCGTTGATGACGACTCCGCACTGGCCGAGATGCTCGGCATTGTGCTGCGTGGTGAGGGTTTTGAGCCGTTTTTCGTCGCGGATGGGGACAAGGCACTAGCCGCGTTCCGGGAGACCAAGCCCGATCTGGTCCTGCTGGACCTGATGCTGCCCGGACGGGACGGCATCGATGTCTGCAGGCAGATCCGGGCGGAGTCCGGCATCCCGATCGTCATGCTGACCGCGAAGACCGACACGGTCGACGTCGTGGTCGGTCTGGAATCGGGTGCCGATGACTATGTCACCAAGCCGTTCAAGCCCAAGGAGCTGGTGGCCCGGGTACGTGCCCGACTTCGCCGTGCCGAGGAGCCGACTCCCGAGCAGCTGACCATCGGCGATCTGGTGATCGACGTGGCCGGCCACTCCGTCAAGCGGGACGGCCGGGGCATCCCGCTGACCCCGCTGGAGTTCGACCTGCTCGTCGCACTGGCCCGCAAGCCCTGGCAGGTGTTCACCCGGGAGGTGCTGCTGGAGCAGGTCTGGGGCTACCGCCACGCGGCGGACACCCGACTGGTCAACGTCCACGTCCAGCGGCTCCGGTCCAAGATCGAGAAGGACCCGGAGCGTCCCGAGATCGTGGTGACCGTCCGTGGCGTCGGCTACAAGGCCGGACCCAGCTGACGTGACGTACCAGGCTGACGACACCCCGTCGGAGTCCTCGACCGACGGGGGCTCCGCCGTGCGCGGTGACGTGCTGAGCTCGACCACGCGCAGCCGCCGCCGTCGCGGGCCCGCCGCACTGCTCGCGCCGGTGACCCGTCAGCTGCGCCGGCCCCTGCACCGGGTCTCGGCGCTGTACCGCCGTTCCATCCAGCTGCGGGTGGTCGCCGCCACCCTGATGCTCTCCGTCGTGGTGGTCCTGGTCCTGGGCGTGGTGGTGGTGGCCCAGGTGCGCAACGGGCTGCTGGGCACCAAGCGGGACTCGGCGCACAGCCAGGCCCGGGCCGGCTTCCAGACCGAGCAGAAGAAGATCGACGAGGCCAAGGACCTGCGGCTCAAGGTCGGCGCACCCGCCGACCAGGCCGTCGAGGAGACCGGTACCTGGCTGCTCAACCAGGTCGGCGACCTCGCGGCCAGCGGCCAGAACGTCTACTCGGTGATCGCGGTGGTGCGCGGCGGCAAGACGGTCTCGCCGGAGACGGCCGGCCTCGGACCGCGCTACACCGGTGACATCTCGCCGATCAGCATCCCCGACACGCTGCGGGCCAGGGTCTCGGCGGAGCCCGGCCAGATCTTCGACCAGCCGACGCGGATCCACCGCGTGGACAGCGCGGGGCGGACCGAGCCCGGACTGGCCATCGGCATGCAGTTCACCGGCCCCAACGGCGTCTCCTACGAGCTGTACTACATCTTCTCCTTCGGCCAGGAGACGGACACCCTCGACCTGGTCACCGGGACCCTCGCCACGGCCGGGGTCTTCGTGGTGATCCTGATGGGCGGGATCGCCTGGCTGGTGGTGCGCCAGGTGGTCACCCCGGTCCGGATGGCCGCCGGGATCTCGGAGCGGCTGGCCGCGGGCCACCTGGAAGAGCGGATGAAGGTCACCGGGACGGACGACATCGCCCGCCTCGGCGAGTCCTTCAACCGGATGGCGAACGCGCTGCAGGCGCAGATCCGCCAGCTGGAGGAGCTCTCCCGGGTGCAGCGGCGGTTCGTCTCCGACGTCTCGCACGAGCTGCGCACCCCGCTGACCACCGTCCGGATGGCCGCCGACCTGATCTACGACAGCCGCGAGGACCTGGACCCGATGGCGGCCCGCTCGGCCGAGCTGCTCCAGGGCCAGCTGGACCGTTTCGAGTCGCTGCTCGCCGACCTGCTGGAGATCAGCCGCTTCGACGCCGGCGCCGCGATCCTGGACGCCGAGCCGGTCGACCTGCGCGAGATCGTCACCCGGGTGGTGGAGGCCGCCGACCCGCTGGCCCAGGCCAAGGGCAGCGCCGTGGTGATCCGCGGCGACGGCGAGCCGGTGCTGGCGGAGGTCGACTCCCGCCGGATCGAGCGCATCCTGCGCAACCTGGTGGTCAACGCGCTGGAGCACGGCGAGGGTCGGGACGTCGTGGTCCGGCTGGGCTCGGCGGACGGCGCCGTCGCGGTCGGCGTGCGCGACTACGGCATCGGGCTCAAGCCCGGCGAGGCGTCCCGGGTCTTCCACCGCTTCTGGCGGGCCGACCCGTCCCGGGTGCGGACCACCGGCGGCACCGGCCTCGGGCTGTCCATCGCGGTCGAGGACGCGCACCTGCACGGCGGCTGGCTGCAGGCCTGGGGCGAGCCCGGCGGTGGCTCGCACTTCCGGCTCACCCTGCCGCGCACCCGCGGCGGCGACATCAACCGGGCACCGTTCCGGCTGGAGCCGGAGGACTCGCGCAACAACCGGGGCCTCGGCTCGTACGGCGTGCCGTACCGCCGGGCGATCCGGCCGGGCGGCGCCACCGCGCTGACCGCCACCGACGAGCCGGCCGTCCCGGAGACCCCGGAGGGCTCCGGGGGCAGCGGGTTCGGCAGCGGCCTCGGCGGCGTGCTGAGCATCGGCCCGGGCCTGGGCACCAGCCGGCTGCCCCAGGGCCCGCGGGCCGACCCCTCGGACGTCCGGACCGCCGGCGCCGGGTACGGTGCCACCGGAGCCCAGGTGATGGTGGACCCGACGCCCGGCTGGCCGTCGGTGGCACAGCGGACGGCGGAACCGGGCCCGGCGGAGGCCGGGCACGGCACGGCCGGGACGGACACGGAGGGGTCGCAGCGTGCGAGGGACGAGCGGGACTGAGCCGCGGCTGGCCGCGGTGGCCGGCGTGGTGCTGGGCACCCTGCTGGCCGGCGGCTGCGCGGCCATGCCGGACTCCGGCGGCGTCAGCAAGGTCGAACTGGCGCAGGACTCGGTGGACAAGAACCTTCAGGTCAGGGTCTTCCCGAAGGCGCCCGACAAGGGCGCCAAGCCGCGCGACCTGCTGGCCGGGTTCCTGGACGCCGTCACGGCGGACGAGAGCTACGACACCGCCCGGATGTACCTCACCGAGGAGGCGGCGGCGAAGTGGAAGCCGGACGAGCGCATCCAGGTGCTATCCGCGACCCCGTCGCTGCCCGTCCAGGCCCTGACCGAGGCCGACACCTCCTTCGCCGTCCCGGTGTCCGGCATGGTGGTGGCCGAGGTGGACGCCAAGCACTCGTACACCTTCCTGGACGGCCAGAAGGACGTGGACTTCCAGTTCTCGTTCGTCCGGGACAAGAAGAGCGGCGAGTGGCGGATCGACGCGCTGCCCGACGGCCTGCTCATCAACGAAACCAACTTCCGCAACAGTTACCGCCAGGTGGACCGCTTCTTCTACGCGGCCGACGACCCGTCCGCGGCCGCGACGCTGCGCTCCCCGGCCGTGCTGATCGCCGACCCGATCTACCTGCGGCGCCGAATAGACCCGCTGACCTCGGCCGCCAGGGCCGTGGTCGCCGGGCCGTCCGACTGGCTCTCGCCGGTGGCCCGGAGCGCCTTCCCGACCGGTACCGCGGTCGAGCGGGTGAGCGTCGACGAGGCCCGCACCGCCCACGTGGTGCTCACCGGTGTCGACCTCGGCGGCGCGATGCTCTGCAAGCGGATGGCCACCCAGCTCTTCTACACCCTCGCCGACCAGGGCAAGGGGCAGGTGGACAAGCTGGACCTGAAGGGCCCGCGCAACAGCGGCTGCCAGGCGACCCGCGGCGACCTCCCGCAGACCGGACCGGGCGCGCTGACCGGGGCCGGCTCCCAGCGGCAGTTCTTCCAGCGGGCCGACAACGGCGTCCTGACCGAGGCTCAGGAGACCGGCGACGGCAACCCGGTGCGCGGCCCGCTGGGCCGTCCGCAACCGGCCGGCCGGGACCCGCTCGGCACGATCGCGGTGGCCCGGGACGGCGAGCGGGCCGCGGCGATCGGCGGCAAGGGCCACCAGCTCTACACGGTGCCGCTGGCGGACGGCGTGCAGGCCATGCCCGAGCCGGTGCTCACCACCCCCGTCCGCACCGGGCAGAAGGACGAGGACGGCCTGACCTCGCCCAGCTGGGACGGCCGCGGCGACCTCTGGGTGGTGGACCGCGACCCGCAGAACCGGCGGGTGGTGATGGTGCGCGGCAACCAGCCCCCGGTCACGGTGCCGGTGGACAGCCCCGACGGGCAGGTGCTGCAGGACCTCAAGATCTCCTCGGACGCCGTCCGGATCGCCCTGGTGTTCAAGGACCAGCGCGGGGCGCAGTCGCTCTGGCTCGGTCTGGTGGTGCACGGCGGCACCAAGGACGCCCCGACCGCGCGGATCACCGGACTGCGCCGGGTGGCCCCCGCGATCACCGAGGTCTCCTCGGTGTCCTGGGCGGAGGCCGACCAGCTGCTGGTGCTGGGCAAGGAGAAGGGCCGCCTCCAGCAGCTGCACTACATCAGTACGGACGGCTCGCAGAGCAGCGAGGCCCCGCCCCAGGGCGGCGAGGGGATGGCCTCGGCCCAGGCCTCGGAGGCGCCCGCCGACACCATGGACCAGGCTCCGCCGGTGCTCGCGCGGCAGGGCACCGACGGCAAGATCTACCGGCTGGTCAACAGCCAGTGGCGTGAGCTCGTCCTGAACTTCCGGGCGTCCTCCTTCATCTATCCCGGCTGAGCCGGCGGTCCGGTCCCGCTTCAGCTATCCCGGCTGAGCCGGCGGTCCGGTCCCGGCTTCGTCCGAGCTGGTCCGGGGCTACCGGGGGCGGGGCCCGCCGCAGGGGTGGGGCACCCGGCCGGCGGGCCGGTGCGGGACGGCGGCCGCGACGGTGGCGGCCGCCGTCGGCGGGAGCCCGGCCGACGCCAGCGCCCGAGCGGCCTCGGCGAGGCTGGCCCCCGTGGTCACCAGGTCGTCGACCAGGACCGGCCGGCGGCCGGTCAGCCGGCGGTCCGCCCGCGGCAGGACGGTGAGCGCGCCGTGCAGGTTGCGCCGGCGCTCGGTGGCGGTGAGGCCGGCCTGGTCCGCGACCGGCCGGGTGTGCCGCAGCAGGGCCGCCGCCCTGGCGTCCACTCCGGCCCGGCGCAGTGACCGGGCGGCCGCGCCGGCCAGCCGCAGCGTCGGATCGTGCCCGCGGGCGCGGACGGCGGAACGGGCCGAGGGCATCGGGACCAGCAGCAGCGGGCTCAGCCCCGCGCGCGGCCCGAGCGAGGAGCGCACGGCCAGGGCGAGTGCTTCGCCGAGCGGCCCGGCGAGGTGCAGCGCGCCGCGCTCCTTGTGGGCGAGCAGCAGCTGCCGGACCGGGCCGGCGTACGGGGCGGCGGCGTGCACCCAGGGCAGCGCGGTGGGGCCGGGCCGGGCGGCGGCCAGGGCGTGCCGGCAGGCCGGGCAGAGCTGGGTGCGGCCGGCGCCGCAGCCGGCGCAGCGGGCGGGCAGCAGCACCTCCAGCAGACCGGCCAGTGCGTGGCCGAACGGCCCTTGGGCGGACCGTGGACGGGTGGGGACGGCGGTGGGCGGCACGGCTGCTCCTGGCGGCGGCAGGCACGGAGAGTGAGCACAGGATGCGCCGTACGGGGGGTGTTGTCCAGGTATTTACCCATGCTTCACTCGCAAGAGGGTAGACAGGGTGCAACAGCTTGACCGCCAGTCCACAGCCTCGGGTCGTACCCGTATTCCCGGTTGGGGAGGCGAAAACCCCGTGTGAGGTGTTCGATGAGGCTCCAGGGGGTTTCAACCGTCCCTGGTGGGGAGGAAGTGAGGTGAGGGCCAGTCGCTTTCGTCGCTCGCGGCGGAGGTGGAGGGTCAGCATCGAATTGGCTGGTCCGGCTGGGTCTCAGCCCGATCCGGTAGCACCCGGATCGGCGTCAGCACGAGGGATCGGAGTTCTGCGTGGACATCGTCGTCAAGGGCCGCAAGACCGAGGTGCCCAAGAGGTTCCGCGAGCACGTGGCCGAGAAGCTGGAGAAGGTCCAGAAGTTCGACGGCAAGGTGATCAGCCTCGACGTCGAGGTGTCCAAGGAGCACAACCCGCGTCAGGCCGACCGGTCCGAGCGGGTGGAGATCACTCTCCGTACCCGCGGTCCGGTGATCCGGGCCGAGGCCGCCGCCGGCGACCCGTACGCGGCGCTCGACCTGGCTTCGGCGAAGCTCGACGCGCAGCTGCGCAAGTCCGCGGACCGGCGCCGGGTGCACAAGGGCGGCAACGGCCGTACTCCCATCAGCGTCGCCGAGGCGACCGCGGCCCTGGCCGCGCTGCCCGAGACGACCAAGCCGGAGAACGAGACCAACGGGGCCGTCCGCAAGACCATGATGGGATCCCTGGAAGTGGAGGGCGAAGGCCCGCTGGTGGTCCGGGAGAAGACCCACCCGGCCGCCCCCATGGCGCTGGACCAGGCGCTCTACGAGATGGAACTGGTCGGCCACGACTTCTACTTGTTCGTAGAGAAGGACAGCGGCCTGCCGAGCGTCGTCTACCGCCGGCACGGTTACCACTACGGAGTCATCCACCTGAAGGCCGACGGAACGACCGGGCCGGGTGGCGGTGCCGGCGGCGCGATCGGCGGCGCCGACGACGAGGACTGACCGTCCGAGCGGTGTGGGAGTGGTGACCCCGGTGGCGCTGCCGCCGGGGTCACCGGCGTTCGGGGGCGCTCCGAGCGGGTTCGGGGGTGTTCCGTGGCGTTCTCGGGTGCTCCGGAGCGGGCGCCGGGCCGGTCCGGGCCGGTGACCGGCCGATTCCGGGCGCCGGGAGGTCACCCGGTGCGAGGGAATCGGCATCGGAGGGTGACCGGAGGACGCCTGCGGCGTGGAATGATTGGCGAACGACGACCGGCGACGGGGGAGGAGCGGATGGGGGATCACTTCGGGCTGGGGCCCGGTGCGGGGCCGGTCGGGGGGGTGGCGCGAGGGTCGGGGGAGGACCTCGACTACGCCCCGCGCCGGAGGGAGCCGATCCGCGTCCTGGTGGTGGACGACCACGCGCTGTTCCGCCGCGGCCTGGAGATCGTGCTCGCCGAGGAGGAGGACATCACCGTCGTCGGTGAGGCGGGGGACGGCGCGGAGGCCGTGCTCAAGGCCGCCGACCTGCTGCCCGACATCATTCTGATGGATGTTCGGATGCCCCGTCGCAGCGGGATCGAGGCCTGCACCGCGATCAAGGACGTGGCCCCCAGCACCAAGATCATCATGCTGACGATAAGCGACGAGGAAGCCGACCTCTACGAGGCGATCAAGGCGGGTGCCACCGGGTACCTGCTCAAGGAGATCTCCACCGACGAGGTGGCCACCGCGATCCGGGCGGTCGCCGACGGCCAGTCGCAGATCAGCCCGTCGATGGCCTCCAAGCTGCTCACCGAGTTCAAGTCGATGATCCAGCGCCGCTCCGACGACCGGGACCTGGTGCCCGCACCCCGGTTGACCGACCGGGAGTTGGAGGTGCTGAAGCTGGTGGCGACCGGGATGAACAACCGGGAGATCGCCAAGGAGCTGTTCATCAGCGAGAACACCGTGAAGAACCACGTGCGCAACATCCTGGAGAAGCTCCAGCTGCACTCCCGGATGGAGGCCGTGGTCTACGCGATGCGGGAGAAGATCCTCGAAATAGGGTGACGGCGGAGCCCGTCGCGGGCCCGGTGCCGGCTCAGTCGGCGAGCAGCTTCTCCAGCGCCGGGCGCAACGCCTCGTCGTGGAGCGCCTCCACCCGGACGCCGTCGCAGCCCACCCACGCGGCCGCCTCGCGCAGCGCGGTCGCCAGCGCCCCGACGTGCCGCGCGGAGTCCAGCGAGACCTGACGGGCCACCAGGGTGCGGCCCGCCCGGGCCGGATCGACCCGGCCGACCAGCTGCCCGCCGGCCAGCAGCGGCATCGCGAAGTAGCCGTGCACCCGCTTGTGCTTGGGGGTGTAGGCCTCCAGCCGGTGCGTCATGCCGAAGATCCGCTCGGTGCGCGAGCGGTCCCAGATCAGCGAGTCGAACGGCGAGAGCAGCGTGGTGCGGTGCCGACCGCGCGGGGCGGTGGCGAGTGCGGCCGGATCGGCCCAGGCCGCGGCGGGGGCGCCGGCCGGGCCCCAGCCCGCGACCCGCACCGGGACCAGGCCGGAGTCGGCGAGCACCGCGTCCAGCTGCTCGGCCTTCAGACGGTGGTAGTCCAGCAGATCGGCCCGGGTGGCCACGCCGAGCGCGGCGCCGGCCTGGGCGACCAGGGTGCGCAGGCAGTCCTCGTCGGTCGGCTCCGCCTCGAACAGCTCGGTGGGGACGGCCTGTTCGGCCAGCGCGTAGACCCGCTTCCAGCTCCGGCGCTCGGTGCAGACCACGTCGCCGAAGGCCAGGGCCCGCTCCACCGCGATCTTGGTGTCGGACCAGTCCCACCAGTCGGCCGTCTTCTTGGCGCCGCCCAGCTCGGTCGAGGTGAGCGGCCCCTCGTCGCGCAGCTTGGCCAGGACGGCGCGGTAGGTGGCGGCGTCCACCTGCATGCCCCAGACGTGGGCGCGTTCGCGGTAGCGCCGGCGGCGGAACGCGAAGAGCGGCCACTCCTCGATCGGCAGGATGCAGGCCGCGTGCGACCAGTACTCAAAGCTCGCTCCCGACGCCCAGTAGGCCGCGTCGACGGCGGGCCGGCCGACGGCGCCGAGCCGGGCGTACGGGACCAGCTCGTGCGAGCGGGCCAGCACCGAGATGGTGTCGAGCTGGACGGCGCCGAGGTGGCGCAGCACTCCGCGGACGCCGCCCCGGCGGTCCGGCGCGCCGAGCAGGCCCTGTGCGCGCAGGGCGATCCGGCGGGCCTCGTCGGCGCCGAGGGTCGTGGCGGGAGTCATGACGGTCATGTCGGCGAGCGTAGACCGCGGCACCGACAACGCCCCGGCCCGGAAGGACCGGGCGCCGGGGCGTGGTCGGCGGCCGCCGGCGGGGTGTGGGGGCGGGGCGGGGGCTCCGGATTGGGGGTACGGAGCCGGGGTACGGGGCCGCTCAGTCCGCGAGGTCGGTGGCGAGGTCGGTGGCGAGCAGCCCGCCGACCCAGGAGTCGCGGAACTCGCCGCGCTGCTCGGCGTACGAGCGCAGGGTGCCCTCGAAGCGGAAGCCGACCTTCTCGGCGACCGCGCGGGAGCCCTCGTTGCCCACGTACGCCGTCCACTCCAGCCGGCGCAGGCCCAGCTCGGTGATCGCGTGGTGGGCGACCGCGCGGGCGGCCTCGACGGTGTACCCGCGGCCGCGGTGCTCCCGGGTGGCCCACCAGCCGACCTCGGCGGTCCCCGGCCTGCCCGGGACGCGGACCAGCCCCTGGGTGCCGACCAGGGCGCCACCGGCGCGCTCGACCACGCACCAGGCGAGGTTCTCGCCGGTGCGACGGCCGTTCACGGCCAGGTCGTTGACGAAGTACTCCGCGTCCTCGCGGCGGTACGGGCTGGGAACGACCGTCCAGCGCTGGATCTCCGGGTCCTGGCAGGCCTGGAAGATCGCGTCCAGGTCGGATTCCCGGGGCGGTCGCAGGAACAGCCGCTCGGTGACCAGGAGGCCGGGAACGGAGTCGGGCGCGGTGGGCTCGGGGCGCTCTGCCATGAACGGATTATTCCGTGCAGAAAGGAAACCGGGCATCCGAATAACCGGCTCGACCGCTCAACCGCCCGGGCAGCTGACCGTTTTGCCCCGGTGGGCGATGCTATCGGGCCATGTGCCCGCACGGGTGACACGGGAATAGCGTGCTGACGCACCTCCCGGGGTGTTGGACTCCTCGCATACGATGGCCCGTGCGGTGGGGTAAACCCGTCGTGCAGTCGTCCAGTGCCAATACAGGCAAGGAGCCCGCTCAAGTGTCCGTCTTCGACAAGATCCTGCGCGCCGGCGAAGGCAAGATCCTTCGCAAGCTGCAGCGGATTGCTGCCCAGGTCAACTCCATCGAAGAGGACTTCGTCAACCTCACCGACGCCGAGCTGCGCGCGCTGACCGACGAGTACAAGCAGCGGATCGCGGACGGTGAGTCCCTGGACGACATCCTCCCCGAGGCGTTCGCGACCGTCCGCGAGGCCGCCCGGCGAGTGCTCGGGCAGCGGCACTACGACGTCCAGATCATGGGTGGCGCCGCGCTGCACTTCGGCTACGTCGCCGAGATGCGCACCGGTGAGGGCAAGACCCTGGTCGGCACCCTGCCCACCTACCTCAACGCACTGACCGGCAAGGGCGTCCACCTGATCACGGTCAACGACTACCTCGCCGAGCGCGACTCGGAGTGGATGGGCCGGGTGCACCGCTTCCTCGGCCTCGAAGTCGGCGTGATCCTGGGCAACATGACGCCCGCCGAGCGCAAGCGCCAGTACGCGATGGACATCACGTACGGCACCAACAACGAGTTCGGCTTCGACTACCTGCGCGACAACATGGCCTGGTCGAAGGACGAACTCGTCCAGCGCGGCCACAACTTCGCGGTGGTCGACGAGGTCGACTCGATCCTCATCGACGAGGCCCGTACCCCGCTGATCATCTCCGGCCCGGCGGACCAGGCGACCAAGTGGTACGCCGACTTCGCCAAGCTGGTGCAGCGCCTGAAGATCGAGCGCGACTACGAGGTCGACGAGAAGAAGCGCACCGTCGGCGTGCTGGAGGAGGGTGTCACCCGGGTCGAGGACTACCTCGGCATCGACAACCTCTACGAGTCGGTGAACACCCCGCTGGTCGGCTTCCTGAACAACGCCATCAAGGCCAAGGAGCTGTACAAGCGGGACAAGGACTACGTCGTGATGAACGGCGAGGTCATGATCGTCGACGAGCACACCGGCCGCATCCTGGCCGGGCGCCGCTACAACGAGGGCATGCACCAGGCGATCGAGGCGAAGGAGGGGGTGGAGGTCCAGAACGAGAACCAGACGCTGGCCACCATCACCCTGCAGAACTTCTTCCGCCTGTACGACAAGCTTTCCGGAATGACCGGTACCGGTACCACCGAGGCCGCCGAGTTCCACCAGATCTACAAGCTCGGCGTGGTGCCCATTCCGACCAACCGGGACCCGCTGCGCATCGACCAGCCCGACCTGATCTACAAGTCGGAGCCGGCCAAGTTCGCCGCCGTGGTCGAGGACATCGCCGAGAAGCACGAGAAGGGCCAGCCGGTGCTGGTCGGCACCGTGTCGGTGGAGAAGTCCGAGTACCTGTCGCAGGAGCTGCGCAAGCGCGGCATCCCGCACGAGGTGCTGAACGCCAAGCACCACGAGCGCGAGGCGCAGATCGTCGCGCAGGCGGGCCGCAAGGGCGCCGTGACCGTCGCCACCAACATGGCCGGCCGTGGCACCGACATCATGCTCGGCGGCAACTCCGACCACCTCGCCGCGGCCGAGCTGGCCCAGCGCGGCATCACCCCGGTGGACACCCCGGAGGAGTACGAGGAGGCGTTCCCGGCCGCGCTGGAGAAGGCCAAGGCGTCCGTGAAGGCGGAGCAGGACGAGGTCAAGGCGGCCGGCGGCCTCTACGTCCTCGGCACCGAGCGGCACGAGTCCCGCCGGATCGACAACCAGCTGCGCGGCCGTTCCGGCCGTCAGGGCGACCCGGGCGAGTCCCGCTTCTACCTGTCGCTCGGCGACGACCTGATGCGCCTGTTCAAGGCCGGCATGGTCGAGCGCGTGCTCTCGATGGCCAACGTGCCCGAGGACGTGCCGATCGAGTCCAAGATGGTCACCCGCGCCATCGCCTCGGCGCAGACCCAGGTCGAGCAGCAGAACTTCGAGATCCGCAAGAACGTCCTCAAGTACGACGAGGTGCTGAACCGCCAGCGCGAGGTCATCTACGGCGAGCGCCGCCGCGTCCTGGAGGGCGAGGACCTGCAGGAGCAGGTCGGCCACTTCATGGACGACACCGTCGAGGCGTACGTCAAGGCGGCCACCGGCGAGGGCTACGAGGACGACTGGGACCTCGACAAGCTCTGGACGGCGCTGAAGCAGCTCTACCCCGTCACCCTGGACCTGGAGCAGCTGGAGGAGGACGCCGGCGGCACGGCCGGACTCACCCCGGAGTTCCTCACCAAGGTCATCCAGGAGGACATCCAGGGGCAGTACGGCGCCCGTGAGGACCAGCTCGGCGCGGAGATCATGCGCGAGCTGGAGCGCCGGGTCGTCCTCTCGGTGCTGGACCGCCGCTGGCGCGAGCACCTCTACGAGATGGACTACCTCCAGGAGGGCATCGGCCTGCGGGCCATGGCGCAGCGCGACCCGCTGGTCGAGTACCAGCGCGAGGGCTTCGACATGTTCACCGCCATGATGGAGGGCATCAAGGAGGAGTCCGTCGGCTACCTGTTCAACCTGGAGGTCCAGGTCGAGCAGCAGGTCGAGGAGGTGCCGGTCGAGGACGCCGAGGTGCTGCTCGACAAGCTGGAGAAGGACGCCGCCCGCCCGGAGATCAAGGCCAAGGGCCTGGAGGCCCCCAAGCCGCAGCGGCTGCACTACACGGCCCCCTCGGACGAGGTCGGTGGCGGTGTCGTCGAGGGTGACTTCGAGGACCTCGCGCCGGAGGACGAGGGCGACGGGCTGACCCGCGCCGAGCGCCGCAAGGCCGCCAAGTCGGCCAAGGGCCGCCGTCGCAAGAGCTGAGGCGGGGCCGGTCCGCCCGGTCCGCCGCCACGCAGGGCGCCACTCCCGCAGGGGGGTGGCGCCCTGCGCCGTTGTGCCGCTGCCGCTGCCGTTGCCGCTGCCGGTGCCCACGGTGTCGGCGGACCGGTCGGACCGCGGGGCAAGGTCGGACTGCGGCGTCCACGCGGCCCGTGCGGGCCGCGTGGCGCCGTCGCGGAAGCCGCCGTGGGCAACCTGGTGCGGGCCGGCCGCCGCGGCCCGGTACGGTACCCGTCCGGGACCGGGGGCGGTGCGACGGGACGGTCGCGCCGGGCGGGTTCACCGGGCCTCCACGGCGGTGCACTGCCACTGCCCGGCCGCCCCGCGCTGCTCCAGCCGGAACGCCACCATGTGGTGCCGGCTGCCGAGGTCGACCCGGACGCAGGCCTCGATCGCGTCGGGCGAGGGCGACCGGTCGTGCACCGGCCCGAGCCGGGGCCGGTCGGCGGCGCCGCCGCGTCGCAGGATGCCGATCCGGACGAGCGAGGCGAGCTGGCCGTAGCCGTCCAGGCTGGTGTGCCGCATCAGCTGGCCGGACGGCCGGGCGCCGGTGAGCACCTCGACCAGCTGGTGGGCGAACCGTGTGCTCAGCCCGGCGTGGAGGCCCGGGGCGGCGGGGGCGGCGCAGGCGGTCCGGGGCCGGCGCGGTCGCCGGCCGTCGTAGGGGTGGTGGCCGGTCCGGGCGGTGGGGTGGTGCGGCCGGTGCGGGTGGGCCGAGGGGCGGACGGGACGGCCGCCGTGGCCGCCGGGCGGTACGGCGGCCGGCCCGGCGGGTCGGGGGGCGGGCTGGGCGGCGGCGGGGACCGGGCTGGTGGTCATGGGGCCCTCCCGGGCGGTTGGTGCGGGTACGGACGGGTCCTTGGTAGCCCGGTGCCGCACGGGGCGGCAAGCGGGTTCGGCGCATCCGGCGGGCCCGCCCGCGGTCTCACCTATCCGGGTGAAAGACCCGGCGCCGCAAGGGCCGCCGGGCCCGGCGGGAGGGCGCCCGGTTGACGTACCGGGGCCAGTGGGAAGGCCCGAAAGGGGACATCCCGGACCGTCGGGACGGGCGGCGCGCCCGTCGGGCGCGACGTTGCGCCGCCTGGCCCTGGGCGCGCACGATCGGAGCCGGTCCGGGAACCGTGGAGGACGGACCACGACAGCGCCCCGACGAGGACAGGCGGCCGGCATGACGACATGGGTAGCGCAGACACGGGCGTCGTCGTCGGCGCCGCCCGCCGACGGCCGGCCCCGGCGCGGCCTGGTGCTGGGCGGTGGCGGGATGCTGGGCGCGGCGTGGACGGTCGGCGCGCTCTGCGCCGTCGAGGAGGCGGTCGGCTGGCGGCCGGGCGGCGCCGAGGTGGTGCTCGGGACGTCGGCGGGCGCGATCCTCGCCGCGATGCTGGCCGGTGGGGTCGGTACCGGCGAGCTCCGCGACCACCAGCGCGGTCTGCCGATCCCGGACGGCCCGCTGGCCGGGGTGGCCTTCGACTACGAGACCGCGGTCGGCGGGGCGCTGCCCCCGCGGCCGCGCGCCGGCATCGGCTCGCCGGGCCTGCTGCGGGACGCCGTCCGCCACCCGCGCGAGTACCCGCTGCTGACCATGGTGTCGGCGATGGCGCCGCACGGCCGCGGCTCGCTGGAGCCCGTCGGCGAGCTGGTGCGCGGTCTGCTGGGTGGGGACGGCTGGCCGGCCGGCTCGCCGCTGCGGGTGGCGGCGGTGGACTACCGCGGCGGCCGCCGGGTGGTCTTCGGCGATCCGGGCGCGCCGGCCGCCGCCGTCGCCGACGCGGTGATGGCCTCCTGCGCGATCCCCGGCTGGTTCGCCCCGGTCCGGGTGAACGGCTCGGCGTACGTGGACGGCGGCTGCTGGTCGGCCACCAACGCCGATCTGATGCTCGGCCGCGGTCTGGACGAGGTGTTCGTGCTCGCCCCGATGGCGCTGCGGCTCCACCCGCGCGGGCGCGCCGAGCCCGGTCGCGGCACCGTGGCGGCGCTGCGCGAGTGGCGCGCCCGGGACCGCCCGCGCGGGGTTCTCGCCCAACTGGTCGGCCGCTACCGCCGGGCGGTGACCAGGCAGCTGATGCGGGAGACCCGGCTGCTGCGGGCGAGCGGGGTCCGGGTGCACCTGCTCGCGCCGACCCTGGCGGACCTGACGGTGATGGGCCCGAACATGATGGACCCGGCCCGCCGCGAAGCGGTGCTGGAGAGCGCGCTGCGGACCAGCCGGGCGGCCCTGGACGGCGTGCGGTGATCCGGCCCGCGCGCGGGCGGTCGCCCGGCTGGTCCGCAGCGCGTGCGGCGGGTCGTGGCGGGGGCGCGTGCTCGGGTCGAGGGCGTGTCCGGCACGCCGCAGGGCCGCCGGCCGGCCCGGTTCCCGGCGGCGCCGGCGGTGCGCGGCGCCGTCGCCGGGAGCCGGGGGTGCGGGCGGGAGTGAGCGCGTGATCACGGATGCCACCCCGGCGCTTATTCTTGGGGCGCTGGAAGCTGTGCCGCTGGACGAACCGGAGAGTGCCACCGATGCGCGTGTACGTGCCCACCACCCTGACCGGCCTGGCGGCGGCGCACCCGGGCGGCGCCCTGGAGCAGTCCGCGGCGTACGCCGTGACCCCCGCGCTGCGCGAGTGGTACGTCAGTGACGACCTCGAAGAGCTGGAGTACGCGGCGCTGAACCGGGCCGCGCAGTCCTCGCTGCGGCTGCTGGCCGCCGACCCGCGGGCGCCGCGCCGCCGGGTGGTGGTGGCGCTGGACGTCGCCGACTCCGCGGTGCGGCCGTTCCCCGGCGACGAGTATCAGGACCAGGCCTCGCTGGGCCGGGTGGTGCTGGCCGGGCCGGTGCGGCTGGCGAAGGCGGCCGCGGTGCACGCGGACGTGGCCGACCAGGAGGTGGTCGCGGACGTCGAGGCGGCGGTCGCGGCGGTCGCCGCGGCCGACGAGGGCGATCAGGACGCCCAGTTCACCGTGGACGGTGCCGAGGACCACGAGCTGCTCTGGTTCGCCACCCAGGAGATCGCCGCCCTGCTGCCTGAGCCCGGCCCGAGCCCGGCCTGAGCCCGGCCCGAGCCCGGCCTGAGCCCGGCCCGGGGCGGCCTGAGCGGCCCGCCTCGCGCCCCCCGCCCGCCGGGCCCCGGCCACCCCGTCGTACCGCTTCGTCGGTGACCGGGGTTACCGTTCCCTGCGTGCGCACTCATATCGTCTGGGACTGGAACGGCACGCTCTTCCACGACATGGAGGCGGTGCTCGGCGCGAGCAACGCCGCGTTCGCGACCATCGGCATCGGCCCGATGACCATGCAGGAGTACCGCGAGCAGTACGAGATCCCGATTCCCCGCTTCTACCAGCGGCTGCTCGGCCGGATGCCCTCCGACGCCGAGTGGCTGCGGCTCGACGACGTCTTCCACGACCGCTATCTGGAGCTGAGCGTGGCCTGCGGGCTGACCGAGGGCGTGCTGGAGCTGCTGAGCGGCTGGGGGGAGGCCGGGCACAGCCAGTCCCTGCTGTCGATGTACGAGCACCACAAGCTGCTGCCGGTGGTCGACGGCTTCGGCCTGACCGGTCACTTCCTCCGGGTGGACGGCCGCAGCGGGCCCGCCGGCGGCCAGAAGGCGGAGCACCTGGCCAGGCACCTGGCCGCGCTCGGCGAGCAGGTGGACCCGGCCCGCACGGTGCTGATCGGCGACGCCGCGGACGACGCGCTGGCGGCGCTGAGCGCGGGTGCGCACGCGGTGCTGTACACCGGTGGCTCGCACACCCGGGCGAAGCTGGAGCCGGTGGGCGTCCCGGTGGTGGACAGCCTGGCCGAGGCCGTCGAGCTGGCCGCGAGCCTGGTCGGCTGAGTACGGCCCGGTGGCCCGGGGCCCGGACGTGGCGCGAACCACGTCCACCGGTGGCGTGTCCGAGCGGGCGAACCGGCCCTCCGCTCGTCAGTCTGGATTGACGCCAGGCCATCAGGACGACGAGCGGAGCCGCCATGCCCATCGACGCAGTCACCCAGGTCCCGACCCCGGGCAACGAGCCGGTGCACGGGTACGCGCCCGGCAGCCCGGAGCGGACCGGGCTGGTGCGCCGGCTGGACGAGCTGGCCGCCGAGCAGATCCCGCTGCCGATGACCATCGCCGGCGAGCAGCGGTTCGGCGGCGGCGAGCGGATCGAGGTCGTCCAGCCGCACCACCACGCGGCGAAGCTGGGGGTGCTGGGCAACGCCACCCGGGAGGACGCCCGGGCCGCGGTGGACGCGGCGCTGGCGGCCGGGCGCGACTGGCGCGGGCTGTCCTTCGACGACCGGGCGGCGGTCTTCCTGCGCGCCGCCGACCTGCTGGCCGGCCCCTGGCGGGCGACCCTCAACGCGGCCACCATGCTGGGCCAGTCCAAGACGGTCCAGCAGGCCGAGATCGACTCCGCCTGCGAGCTGATCGACTTCTGGCGGTTCAACGTGCGGTTCGCCCGCGAGATCCTGGCCGACCAGCCGATCTCCTCGCCCGGGGTGTGGAACCGCACCGACCACCGCCCGCTGGAGGGCTTCGTCTACGCGGTCACCCCGTTCAACTTCACCGCGATCGCGGGCAACCTGCCGACCGCGCCGGCCCTGATGGGCAACACCGTGGTCTGGAAGCCGGCGCCCACCCAGACCCTGGCCGCGTACTACCTGATGCGCCTGCTGGAGGCCGCCGGCCTGCCGCCCGGGGTGATCAACATGGTGACCGGCGACGGGCAGCAGCTCTCCCAGGTGGCACTGACCGACCCCGCCCTCGCCGGGCTGCACTTCACCGGCTCCACCGCCACCTTCCAGTCGCTCTGGCAGACCGTCGGCGCCAACATCGGCGGCTACCGGACGTACCCGCGGATCGTCGGCGAGACCGGCGGCAAGGACTTCCTGCTCGCCCACCGCTCGGCCGACCCGGCGATCGTGCGGACCGCGCTGATCCGCGGCGCCTTCGAGTACCAGGGCCAGAAGTGCTCGGCGCTCTCCCGGGCCTACCTGCCGCGCAGCCTCTGGCAGACGATCAAGGACGAGTTCCTGGCCGAGGTGGACGCGCTGGCCGTCGGCGACGTCACCGACCTGTCCAACTTCATGGGCGCGCTGATCGACCGGCGCGCCTTCGAGAAGAACCGCGACGCGATCGACCGGGCCAAGGCCGACCCGACGGTGGAGCTGGCGGCCGGCGGGCAGTACGACGACGCGATCGGCTGGTTCGTCCGCCCCACCGTGCTGGTCTCCTCCGACCACCGGGGCGAGATCTTCCGCACCGAGTACTTCGGTCCGATCCTGGCCGTCCACGTCTACGAGGACTCCCGCTGGGAAGACGTCCTCCGACGGGTGGACTCGGGCGCGCCGTACGGCCTCACCGGTGCGGTGATCGCGCAGGACCGCTACGCCATCGCACAGGCGGTGGAGGAGCTGCGCTTCGCGGCGGGCAACTTCTACATCAACGACAAGCCGACCGGCGCGGTGGTCGGCCAGCAGCCGTTCGGCGGCGGCCGGGCCTCCGGCACCAACGACAAGGCCGGCGCCGCCCAGAACCTGCTGCGCTGGACCTCGGCGCGGTCGATCAAGGAGACCTTCGTCCCGCCGACCACGTATGTTCACCCGCATATGGGCTGATGGCGAACACAGCGGGTCGGATTGGACATGGTGTCCAG
The DNA here is from genome assembly GCF_042737525.1 of Kitasatospora sp. NPDC059973. NCBI lineage: Bacteria > Bacillati > Actinomycetota > Actinomycetes > Kitasatosporales > Streptomycetaceae > Kitasatospora > Kitasatospora sp. NPDC059973. The sequence continues at coordinate 24,538 of NZ_JBHWUI010000079.1, forward strand.
GACGGCGGGATCTTCCTGCAGGATTGCGCCTCCCTGTCCCCTGACACCTTCGAATCGGCCCGTTAGGCTGGCTGGCGTCGTCGGGTGGCTGCAGGCCGAACGTCTCGTCCTACCCGCTGCGGAGGTGTTTCATGCGCGCCATGGAGACCTTTCAGCCGGTTGGTGCGGCAGGATTGCGGTGGACCCGGCGGTGAGACCACACACCACCGAGTCACGCAACGGCGCGCGACAGGAGCCAAGAAGTCATGCAGACCAAGCTGGACGCAGCCAAGGCCGAACTGCTCACGAAGGCAGCAGCAGCCGCTGAGAACAGCCAGGTGGGGGGAGCGGCGCCGGGGGAGGGTCTGAGCAACGGCGCTCTGACCGCGTACCTGCACCACTACTACCTCCACACCGCGCCCGAGGACCTGGTCGACCGCGACCCGGTCGACGTGTACGGCGCGGCCGCCTCCCACTACCGCCTCGGCCTCAAGCGCCCGCAGGGCACCGCCGAGGTCCGCGTGCACACCCCCTCGGTGGAGGAGAACGGCTGGTCCTGCGGCCACACCGTGGTCGAGGTCGTCACGGACGACATGCCCTTCCTGGTCGACTCGGTCACCAACGAGCTGTCCCGCCAGGACCGGGCGATCCACATCGTGATCCACCCCCAGCTGGTCGTCCGCCGTGACATCACCGGCAAGCTGCTGGAGATCCTGGACATCGACGCCTGCGCCCGCAGCCAGGCCGCCGGCGCCGAGTGGCCCGCCGACGCCGTCGTCGAGTCCTGGATGCACATCGAGGTCGACCGCGAGACCGACCGCGAGGACCTCCGCGCGATCGAGGCCGACCTGCGCCGGGTCCTGGGCGACGTCCGCGAGGTCGTCGAGGACTGGACGAAGATGCGCGAGTCCGCGCTGCGGCTCGCCGACGAGCTCGCCGAGGAGCCCCCGGCCCACCTGCCCGAGCAGGAGGTCGGCGAGGCCTGGGAGCTGATGCGCTGGCTGGCCGACGACCACTTCACCTTCCTCGGCTACCGCGAGTACGACCTGGTGGAGCACGAGGGCGAGGAGGTCCTGAAGGCCGTCGCCGGCACCGGCCTCGGCATCCTGCGCTCCGACCCGCTCAGCCACGACGACGACCACCACCCGGTCAGCGAGGCCTTCGGCCGGCTCTCCGCGCCGGTGCGCGCCAAGGCCCACGAGAAGAAGCTGCTCGTCCTCACCAAGGCCAACAGCCGCTCCACCGTGCACCGCCCGGCCTACCTCGACTACGTCGGCGTGAAGAAGTTCGACGCCAACGGCGAGGTCGTCGGCGAGCGCCGCTTCCTCGGCCTGTTCTCGGCCGCCGCCTACACCGAGTCGGTCAGCCGCATCCCGGTGGTCCGCCGCAAGGTCCAGGACGTCGTCCTCAGCTCCGGCTTCTCCACCGAGAGCCACGACGGCCGCGACCTGGTGCAGATCCTGGAGACCTTCCCCCGGGACGAGATCTTCCAGACCCCGGCCGAGGAACTGCTCCAGATCGCCACCAGCGTGCTCTACCTCCAGGAGCGCCGCCGGCTGCGGCTCTTCCTGCGCCAGGACGAGTACGGGCGCTACTTCTCCGCGCTGGTGTACCTGCCGCGCGACCGCTACACCACCCGCATCCGGCTGCGCCTGATGGACATCCTGATGCAGGAGCTCAACGGCGCCTCGATCGACTACACGGTCTGGTCGACGGAGTCCGTGCTGACCCGACTGCACTTCGTCGTCCGGGTCACCCCCGGCAGCGAGCTGCCGCACCTGACCGACGCCGAGATCGAGCGGATCGAGGGCAAGCTCGCCGAGGCCGCCCGGTTCTGGATGGACGGCTTCAACGACCAGCTGCACCTGGAGCTGGGCGAGGAGCGGGCCGCCGAGCTGTCCCGCAAGTACGCCAACGCCTTCCCCGACGGCTACCGCGCCGACTTCACCGCGCGCACCGCCGTCGCCGACCTCAAGCAGATCGAGTCGCTGCACGGCGAGGGCGACTTCCGCCTCAACCTGTACCAGCCGGTCGGCGCGGGCGACGACGAGCGCCGCTTCAAGATCTACCGGGTCGGCGGCCCGATCTCGCTGACCGAGGTCCTGCCGGTCCTGCAGCGCCTGGGCGTCGAGGTGCTCGACGAGCACCCCTACGCGCTGACCCGCTCGGACCAGACCACCGCCTGGGTCTACGACTTCGGCCTGCGGCTGCGCGAGGCCGTCGAGCTGACCGACGAGGCGCGCGACCGCTTCCAGGAGACCTTCGCCGCCACCTGGACCGGCAAGGCCGAGAACGACGGCTTCAACGAGCTGGTGCTGACCGCCGGGCTGACCTGGCGCCAGGCGATGATGCTGCGCGCGTACGCCAAGTACCTGCGCCAGGCGGGCTCGACGTTCTCCCAGGACTACATGGAGGACGCGCTCCGCAACAACACCCACAGCACCCGGCTGCTGGTCAACCTCTTCGAGGCCCGGCTGAGCCCCAGCCACCAGCTGGGCGCGGCCGAGCTGACCGACGCCATCCTGGAGGAGCTGTCCGGCGCGCTGGACGAGGTCGCCTCGCTGGACGAGGACCGCATCCTGCGCTCCTTCCTGCACCTCATCAAGGCCACCCTGCGCACCAACTTCTTCCAGCACACCGGTGAAGCGGGCGCCTGGCACTCCTACGTGTCGATGAAGTTCGACCCGAAGGCCATCCCGGACCTGCCGGCCCCGCGCCCCGCGTTCGAGATCTGGGTGTACTCGCCGCAGGTCGAGGGCGTGCACCTGCGCTTCGGCAAGGTCGCCCGCGGCGGTCTGCGCTGGTCCGACCGGCGTGAGGACTTCCGCACCGAGATCCTGGGCCTGGTCAAGGCGCAGATGGTGAAGAACACCGTCATCGTGCCGGTCGGCGCCAAGGGCGGCTTCGTCGCCAAGCAGCTGCCGGACCCGTCGGTGGACCGGGACGCCTGGCTGGCCGAGGGCATCTCGTCCTACAAGACCTTCATCTCGGCGCTGCTGGACATCACCGACAACCTCAAGGGCGGCGAGGTCGTCCACCCGGCGGACGTGGTCCGCCACGACGAGGACGACACCTACCTGGTCGTCGCCGCGGACAAGGGCACCGCGACCTTCTCCGACATCGCCAACGGCGTCGCCGAGTCGTACGGCTTCTGGCTGGGCGACGCGTTCGCCTCCGGTGGTTCGGCCGGCTACGACCACAAGGGCATGGGCATCACCGCCCGCGGCGCCTGGGAGTCGGTCAAGCGCAACTTCCGCGAGCTCGGCCACGACACCCAGTCCGAGGACTTCACGGTCGTCGGCATCGGCGACATGTCCGGTGACGTCTTCGGCAACGGCATGCTGCTCAGCGAGCACATCCGCCTGGTCGCCGCCTTCGACCACCGGCATATCTTCCTCGACCCCAACCCGGACGCGGCCGTCTCGTACGCCGAGCGCCGCCGCCTCTTCGAGCTGCCGCGCAGCTCCTGGGACGACTACGACAAGTCGCTGATCTCGACCGGCGGCGGGGTCTTCCCGCGCAGCGCCAAGTCGATCCAGCTGACCTCGCAGGTGCGGGCCGCGCTCGGCGTCGAGGAGAGCCGGCTCACCCCGGCCGAGCTGATGCAGCGGATCCTCCAGGCGCCGGTCGACCTGTTCTGGAACGGCGGCATCGGCACCTACGTCAAGGCCTCCACCGAGACCAACGCCGAGGTCGGCGACAAGGCCAACGACGCGATCCGGGTCAACGGCGAGCAGCTGCGGGTCCGGGTCGTCGGCGAGGGCGGCAACCTCGGCTGCACCCAGCTCGGCCGGATCGAGTACGCGGCGTCCGGCGGCCCGCAGGGCGCCGGCGGCTGGATCAACACCGACGCCATCGACAACTCGGCCGGGGTGGACACCTCGGACCACGAGGTCAACATCAAGATCCTGCTCAACCAGGTCGTCGGGGACGGCGACATGACGGTCAAGCAGCGCAACCAGCTGCTCGCCGAGATGACCGACGAGGTCGGCCACCTGGTGCTGCGCAACAACTACGCGCAGAACGTGGTGCTGGCCAACGCCGTCGCCCAGGCGACCAGCATGGTCAACGTCCACTCCCGGATGATCAACCGCCTGGAGCGCGACGGCCGGCTCGACCGCGGGCTGGAGTTCCTGCCCACCGAGCGGCAGATCCGCGAGCGCCAGCAGAACGGCCGCGGGCTCTCGCAGCCCGAGCTGTCGGTGCTGCTCGCCTACACCAAGATCACCCTGGCCGACGAGCTGCTCGCCACCGAGCTGCCCGACGACCCGTTCTTCCGCACCGCGCTGCACGAGTACTTCCCCAGCGCGCTGCGGGCCCGGTTCGCCGAGGCGATCGACAACCACGCGCTGCGCCGCGAGATCATCACCACGCTGATCGTCAACGACACGATCAACCGCGGTGGCTGCACCTTCGCCTTCCGGCTGAAGGAGGAGACCGGCGCCACGTACGAGGAGATCGCCCGGACGCACACCGCCGCGCGGGCCGTCTTCAGCCTGGAGCAGATCTGGTCCGAGATCGAGGCCCTCGACAACCGGGTCCCGGCCGGCGCCCAGACCAGGATGCGGCTGCACTCGCGCCGGCTCGTCGAGCGCGCCACCCGGTGGATGCTCAACAACCGCCGCCAGCCGCTCGACATCGCCGGCACCATCGAGTTCTTCCACGACCGGGTCAACCAGGTCTGGGGCTCGCTGCCCAAGCCGCTGCGCGGCGAGGACCTGGCCTGGTTCGAGTCGGTCTACGGCGAGCTCGCCGCCGCCGGCGTGCCGGAGGAGCTGGCCACCCGGATCGCGGGTCTGTCCTCGACCTTCCCGACCCTGGACATCACCGAGGTCGCGGACCGGTCCGGCAAGGACGTCGCCGAGGTCGCCGAGCTGTACTACGACCTGGCCGACCGCCTGCAGATCACCCACCTGCTCGACCGCATCATCGAGCTGCCGCGGACCGACCGCTGGTCGTCGATGGCCCGCGCGGCGATCCGCGAGGACCTCTTCGCGGCCCACGCGGCGCTGACCGCCGACATCCTGGCCTGCGGCCCCGAGGGCGCGACCCCCGAGGAGCGGTACACCGCCTGGGCGGAGCTCAACTCCACCCTGCTGAACCGCGCCAAGAGCACGCTCGACGACATAAGGGGTTCGGACAACTACGAGCTGTCCAGCCTCTCCGTCGCGATGCGCGTCATCCGCACCCTGCTCCGCACGGGTTCGATGCGCTGACGACCGGGAGCCGGACGGCCCGGACGGCGGGGCCGCGTCTTCGGACGCGGCCCCGCCGTCGTCGTTCTCCGGGTCGTTCTCCGGGTCGGTGGCCGGGCCGGTGGCCGGGGCTGCGGCCGGGGGAGGGCGGGCGTCGAGGCGGAGCGTGTCAGGGCGGTCACTCCGGGTGCGAATCCGTTTGTGGCCCGGATGTGAGGTGCGGGTGAACGCGGGGTCACAATGTCCGGTACGTCGGCCCCGAAGTGTCGTCAGGTGGCGGAGTTCCTCCCCAACTGCCCTGATTGGCAACTGTTCTGACATGCCAAGAGTTGCAGTAAGCTAACTCCGCGATAGGCGTTGCCGCAGGTCCGTGCCGGAAGAGCTCCACCGACGTGCTGGAACAACAGGTGTCTTTCGGCGGGGAGCAGGCCGCCAGTCCCACCCGCGCAGGGCGGTCCGGACCAGTTCCTGACGCGATGCCACCTGAAGAGAGTTTCATGACGTCATTTGTGCAGGAACCCTTTTTCTGGGTCTCCATCGTGGTGATGCTCGTAGTAGTCGGGGTCTCCCTCCAAGCCCGCAGGACGAACCTCTCCCTGCGCAGGCGAAACGTTTCCCTTGAGGAGACGGCCGCCCAGGCGCAGCGGCAGCGCGACGAACTCGGCGCGCTGAACTCGCGCCTGCAGAGCCAGCACGCGGCCGTGCTGGCGGAGGTCCGCCGGGACGCCGAGGAGGACACCAAGGCCGTCCTCAAGGCGGCGATGCGGACCCTGCAGGGTCTGGCCGACGAGCAGCAGGTCGTCATCGACAAGGTCCAGCGCAAGTACGGCGACAGCCCGCAGATCCTCGCCGACCTGATGCTGATCGACCACACCAACAGCCAGTTCGGCCGGCGCGCCCAGGGCATCGCGGTGCTCTGCGGCGGCTGGCTGGGCCGCCGGGAGACCGTCGCCTCGATCTACGACGTGGCCCGCAGCGCCCAGGGCCGGATCCGGCACTTCGACCGGGTGCAGATCCACTCCCGGGTCAGCGTCTCGCTGGTCAGCAAGGTCGTCGAGCCGGTCGCCGTCGTGCTGGCCGAGCTGCTGGCCAACGCCACCAACTACTCCGCGCCGGACACCCCGGTGGAGATCAGCGTCCAGGCCGTCCCGACCGGGGTCTGCCTGATCATCGACGACGCCGGCCTCGGCATGGGGCAGGAGGAGAAGGACCGCGCCGCCGCGCTCCTGAACCCCGGTGCGCCGATCAGCCTCACCGGCCTCGGCAACCCCCCGAAGTTCGGCTTCGCCGTCTCCGGCATGCTGGCCGCCCGCTACGGCTTCCGGGTCTCGGTCGACTCGGTCTCCCCGTACGGCGGGGTGCGGGCCGTGGTGCTGCTGCCCGCCGAACTGCTCAGCAGCGAGGTCGCGCCCCCGGCGGCCGCCGGCCACGGTGACTACAGCGGCGCCTACCAGGGCGCCCAGCAGAACGCGTACCAGGGCGAGTACGACGGCGCCCAGCAGAGCACGTACCCGAGCACGTACCAGGGTGAGTACCAGGGGGAGCCGGTGGAGCAGCCCGTACCGGCCCGGGCGCAGCGGCTCGCGTCGCTGCCCGAGCCCGTTCCGGCCGCCCTCGCCCAGGTCGCCCCGGCCGCGGCGCAGGCGGTCCCGGAGATGACGGCGGACGGACGGCTGCCCAGGCGCCGCCGCCAGCGCACTGTCTCGGTGGTCCCGCACCCGCAGGACTCCGGCCGCGTCGACGAGCCGGTGCCGAGCACCGGCCAGGAGACGGCGTCCCGCCTCGGCGCGTTCCAGCGCGGGACGCTGTCCGGGCGCAACACCATGACCACGGAAGGAACCGAGATCCAGTGAGCCCTGATCTGACCTGGGTGCTCAACGACGTGCTGCAGGTGCGCGGTGCCCGGCACGCCATTCTCGTCTCCGCCGACGGCCTCCTGCTCGAACGGTCCAGCGAGATCGGCCGCGACGAGGCGGAGACCAACGCCGCCGCGATGAGTTCGATGCAGTCGCTGAGCCGCGCGGTGGCCCCGTTCGTCGGCGGCAACGGCGGGACGTGGCGCCAGACGCTCCTGGAGTACGACCACGGCTGGATCTTCCTGATCGCGGCCGGCAGCGGCGCCTACCTCGCGGCCTCCACCGCCTCCGACGTGGACATGGAGGCGATGTCCTTCCGGATGCAGCAGCAGGTGGGCGCGCTCGGACGGGCCATGACAGCGGCGCCGCGCCAGAGCACACACAGCGGCTCATGACGGTTCCCGGCGAGGAGCAGCGGGTTGCCAGCGGATTCATCCGCTCCTATGTCATCACCGGCGGCCGTGAGCTGCCGAGTGCGGACGACCTGTCCCTGATCACCCTGGTCACCGTCGCTCCCGAGCAGGGCCTCCCGGCCCGGCCGAGCCCGGAGACCACGGCGATCTGGGAACTGTGCTCCGGCGGCTACCTCTCGGTGGCCGAGGTCGCGGCCCACCTGGTGCTCCCGGTGGGGGTGGTCCGGCTGCTGCTGACGGACCTGATCCGCGAGGGGCGGCTGCTGCGCCGGGCGGCCCCGCCACCGGCCCAGGCCCCGGATCCGAGACTTCTAGAGAAGGTACTGCATGGACTTCAACGCCGGTTCGCCTGAGGACATCTACGTCCCGGGCGGGGTGACGACCGCCGTCAAGATCCTGGTCGTGGGCCACTTCGCGGTCGGCAAGACCACGCTCATCGGCGCCCTGTCGGAGATCGCCCCGCTGAGCACCGAGGAGAAGATGACGCAGGCGTCCACCGGCGTCGACGACCTCCGGGGCGCACCGGACAAGAAGACCACGACCGTGGCCCTGGACTTCGGCCGGCTGACGCTCGGCGACGACCTGGTGCTGTACCTGTTCGGCACGCCGGGCCAGCAGCGCTTCATGCAGCTCTGGGAGGACATGGCGCGGGGGGCGCTGGGAGCGCTGCTGCTGACCGACCCGACCCGGCTCACGGACACCTTCCCCGTCATCGACCTGATCGAGCAGTACGGCCTGGAGTACGCCGTGGCGGTCAACAGCTTCGACCGGCAGAGCGACTACACCGAGGACGAGCTGCGCGAGGCGCTCGACCTGCTGCCCCACACGCCGGTGGTGTTCTGCGACGCCCGCGACCAGCGGTCGTCGGCCGACGCGCTGCTGACCCTCGTCCGGCACCTGCTCGAACGCGCCTCCTGACCCTTCCCCGTCACCGCCCCCCGTCACCGCCCCCCGGGGCCGCACCCGCCCGGGGCCATTTCCGAGGAACGACCCATGGAATCTCCGCAGCGCTCCGCCCCGCAGTCGCCGCCCCCGGGCTGCCCGATGCACGGCGGCCCGACCCCGCTGTACGGGGAGATGTTCTCGTCCGACCCCGAGGCGGTCTACGACGCGCTGCGCGCGCACGGCCCCGTCGCGCCCGTGGAGTTGTCGCCCGGTGTGGACGCCACGCTGGTGACCTCGCACGAGGTCGCCCTGCGGGTGCTGCAGAACCCGGGGCTGTTCGCCCGGGACTCCCGGCGGTGGTCGGCGCTGAAGGAGGGGCGGGTGCCGATGGACAGCCCCGTCCTGCCGATGATGTTCTACCGGCCCAACTGCCTGTTCACGGACGGCACCGAGCACCTCCGGCTGCGCAAGGCCGTCACCGAGAGCCTGGAGCGGCTCAACGACAACCGGCTCAACCGGCACGTCGAGCGGATCGCCGGCTACCTGATCGACCAGTTCAGCCCGCTGGGCCGGGCCGACCTGATCAACGACTACGCCAAGCTGCTACCGCTGCTGCTGTTCAACCAGCTCTTCGGCTGCCCGGCCGACATCGGCGACCGGCTGACCCGCAGCATGTCCGCGCTCTTCGACGGGCTGGACGTGCTCCAGGCCAACGAGGAGCTGAACGCCTGCCTGATGGACCTGGTCGCGCTGAAGCGCCGCCAGCCCGGCGACGACATCACCTCGTGGCTCGTCCAGCACCCGGCCGGGCTGCGCGACGAGGAGCTCAAGGACCAGCTGGTCATGCTGATGGGCGCCGGGGTCGAGCCCGAGCGCAACCTGATAGGCAACGCGCTGCTCCTACTGCTGTCCGGTGACGCCGGCTCCGGGATGCGCATCGAGGACGCCCTCGACGACGTGCTGTGGAACAACCCGCCGATCGCCAACTACGCGACGCACTTCCCGATGCAGGACGTCGAGGTGGGCGGGGTCCGGATGCCCGCGGACAGCCCGGTGGTGATCAGCTTCGCCGCCGCCAACACCGACCCCGCGCTGACCGACGCCCGACTGACCCTCAGCAAGGGCGCCCACCTGGCCTGGGGCGCCGGCCCGCACGCCTGCCCGGCCAAGTCGCCGGCCCAGCTGATCGCGCTGACCGCGATCGAGTGCCTGCTCAACGCGCTCCCGGACGTCACGCTCGCGGTGCCCGCGCAGAGCGTGGGCTGGCGGCCGGGCCCGTTCCAGCGCGGACTGGTCTCGCTGCCGGTGCGGTTCAGCCCGGCGCCCGTCCGCCCCCCGGTGGCGGGCACGGGAGCCGGCCTCGGTGGCCCGCCCGCCGGCCAGGCCGCCGCCAACGGGACGCCGCACCCGCCGGCCGCCACCGCCGCGGCGCCCGTCGCGGGTCGGGCCCCGGCCAAGCAGAAGGGGTGGTGGAGCTCCTTCCTGGACGTCTTCCGGCTCTGACCGGGACGGCGCGGGAGACCGGACGACCGCTCAGCGGTGCACGGGGTCCGGTGACTTCGCGCATGTGACGGGGGCAACTCCGATCGACGCTTGAGCGTGCTCCCGGTGGGTAGGTCGCCGCCGTACTGCCCGCCAGCGCAAGGAGCCCCGTGTGACCGCCATGATGGAAGCCCGCCCCGGGACGCCGGAGTGCCGTGCTGGAACCGTCGACCGCCGCGCCGCCGTGCCGTTGCTACGGCGGCTGCGGTCGGCGGAGGGGCTGGCCGATCCGTTCCCGATCTACGACGAGCTGCGGGCCATGGGCGATCTCGTGCCGGCGCCGTGGGGCGGGTACCTGGTCACCGGTTACGACGCGTGCGACCAGGTCCTGCGCGGCAGGAACTGGCTCGTCCCCGACCTGGCCTGGCAGGGGCGGCAGACCGAGACCGAGCGCTGGCAGGCCGTCGCCACCCAGGAGATGAGCCGGACCCTCCACCGGCTCAACGCCCCCGTCCACACCCAGCAGCGGAAGGGCCTCGGGAACCTCTTCGGCCGCCACACCCTCCAGGCCCTGGCGCCGGAGATCGAGGCCGACGTCACCGAACTGCTCGACCGGCTGGCCGAGCGAATACGCGTGGACGGCGAGGCGGACCTGGCCTCATTGGTCGGCGACCGGCTCCCGATCAACACCATCGGGCGCTGGCTGGACCTTCCGCCGGAGGACTACGCGCACATCCTGGAGATCACCCACAACCAGGTGCACGCCCAGGAACTCCTGCCCACCAAGAGCCAGTTGGCGATCTCCGAAGCGGCCACCCTGCACCTGCGCCGGTACTTCACCGACCTCGTCCAGGAGCGTCGTGCCCACCCGGGCGACGACGTGGTGTCCGGCTGGATCCGCACCTGGGACGCGCTGGAGTCGGACCGCGAGGCCACCGACCGGACCGTCTACGAGCTCACCATGTTCGTCACCATCGCGTCGCTGGAGGCCACGGCGGCGTCGCTCTCCCTGATGGTGTGGTCGCTGCTCCGGTCCCCGGGCACCTGGGACTGGTTGCGGGCCCGGCCGGAGCACATCGACGACGCGGTCGAGGAGGCGCTGCGCTACGACCCGCCGGTCCGCCTCAACAGCCGGGTGGCGGGGGAGGACACGGAGCTGGCCGGGGTGTTCATTCCCAAGGACACCATGGTCCACGTGATGTACGGCGCGGCCAACCGCGACCCGCGCCGCAATCCGGCTCCGCACACCTTCGACGTCCTCCGCAAGGGCTCCCACATCGCCTTCGGCGGGGGCGCCCATTACTGCCTCGGCGCGGCCCTGGCCCGGCTGGAGGCGCGCACCCTGCTGGGGCAGCTGCTGCGGCGCTTCCCGACCCTGCGGGTGGTGGGCCAGCCCGAGTTCGCACCCCGGATGGTCTTCCACCGGGTGATGTCCTTGAGAGTGGCGGCATGAACGTTTCCTCCGAGGCGATCCCGTACCCCCCGTACCCCCTCCAGCCGCCGGCGCCGCCCGGGCGGGCCCCCGCGGGCGGGGCGGCCCATGACCGCGCCGCGTACGAGGCGGGCGATCCGGAGCCCGCCGGCTCCCACGCCCCGGCGCCCCGCGCCGTCCACGCCGAGCGCCGGGGCGCGGTGCTGTACGTCGAGCTGGACAGCCCCGAGACCGGCAACGCCGTCACCGAGGCCGTGCTGCGCGACCTCCTCGCCGTGCTCGCCGCGCCGGACCCGGCCGTCCGCGCCGTGGTGCTGTCCGGCGCCGGTCCGGACTTCTGCCTCGGCGGCGACCGGGACGAGTTCGCCGACTCGCTCGGCGCGGACCCCACGGGTGGCGGCATCCGCACCGCCGGCACCCTGGCCCGCCAGGTCTGCGCGGCCCTCACCGACAGCCCGGCCGTCACCATCGCGCGGGTCCAGGGCCGGGCGATCGGCGCCGGCTTCGCGCTCGCCCTCGCCTGTGACCTGCGGGTCGGCGCCGACACGGCCGCCTTCCGGCTGCCCGAACTCGCCCTCGGCCTGCCCGTCGCGTGGGGCGGCCTGCTGCCCCGACTGCTGCACGAGGTGGGCGCGGCCCGGGCCCGCGAGATCATCCTCACCGGCCGCCCGGTCGGTGCCGCCGAGGCGTACGACCTCTCCATCCTCCAGCGGGTGGTCCCCGAGGAGGAGCTGGACGTGGCGGTGGCCGAGTGGGTCAGGCCCGTGACGCGCCGCCCCGAAGCCGCGCTGCGGGTCACCAAGACGCTGCTCAACTCCCACGCGGCGGCGACCAGGCTGGCCGACACCTCCGTCCTGGACGCGGAGTTGATGGCCGCCGTCCTCGCCGGCGCCCACTACGCCCGCGGGACCGGCGCTCCGCCGTCCTCCTGAGCCGCCGCGCCTCCTGTGCCGCTCGCCGCGGTGGGTCCGTGTCCGGGGCACGGACCCACCGGCCGCGCCGCCGATCCGGCTTCGGTACGGTGGCCCGCGACAAGGGGGAAGATCATCATGACGACGACGCGCATCAGGCGCACCGTGGGGACCGCACTGACCGTGGCGCTGGTCGTCACGGGGGCGGCGGCCTGCGACTCCGACGGGAAGACCGCGGCCGCCCCGGCGGCGACCAGCGCGAGCCCGGCCCCGGAGCCGTTCGGCGCCGCAGGCTACCGGGGGCTCAAGCCCGGCATGGCGAAGGACGCGGCGCTGGCCGTCGGCGCCCTGGAGACGGCCCCGGTGTCGCTGCTCAACGGCTGCACCGACTTCGTCTACAAGGGCGGCCCGGCGCCGGACGTGGCCAGGATGGCGGCCGAGGCGGCCCTCCAGGCCAAGATCGACGAGCTGGACGCCAAGGCGCAGGCCGGGCGGAGCACCCCCGGCGCGGTGCCGCCCCTGCCGTCCAATCCCACGCTGCAGGACCTCAAGGCGCACTCCGCGCTGCTGCTGGCCGAGGCCGAGCGGATGAAGGCCAACCAGGGGACGCTCGAACAGCTGGCCAAGGCCACCGACGAGCTGAAGGCCGCGCGGGCGACCCGCGACGCCGCGTTCCTGGCCACCGGCCGGGCCGGGTTCGGCCCGGAGGGTCTGCGCGAGCTGGTGGCCCCGGCGGGCGCCCGGACCGCCGAGGGCATCGGGGCCGGTTCGACGGTCGAGGCGCTCAGGCAGGCCTACGGCGACAAGGGGCTGGAGCTGGCCGGGAGCGGCAAGTACGAGATGCCGGTCGAGGGCGGCCGGGGCACGCAGGGCTGGAAGTACGAGTTCACCCTGGACGGCGACAAGGTGGCCGGCCTGGCCGTGGCGAACCGAGGCATGTACTGCTCCTGAGCACCCGCGCGCCGGACGACCGGGGGCGGGGCGGACCGGCGACCGGTCCACCCCGCCGCCGGGTCAGTGCGTGGCCGCCCGCTGGAGCGCGCTCGCCAGCAGGGCGAGGTCGGTCGGGCCGTTGCCGAGCTCGCGCACCGGCCGGCGGGCCGGCGGGGCACCGAGCTGGAGCGGGTCTATCGCGACCACCGTCGGCCGCAGGGTGGCGGTCCGCGGGATGCGGCCGCTGATCCGGGCGCTCTGGAACGCGGTGACACCGCCGTCCGGCAGCCGCAGATAGCCGCGGCCGGGGGTGTCCTCGCCCAGGGCGGCGGCGTCACCGAGGTGGATCAGCAGGTCCGAGTCGGCCGGGTCGTCGGTGCGCAGCGCGATCCGCAGCAGCGCGGCCTCGTCGACCTCGGTGCCGGCGCTCTCCTCGGGGCGGCCGGTGGTGACGGCGAGGTGGACGCCGAGCGGGCCGCCGCGGCGGGCGACGGCCGCGAGGGCGCGGGCCAGGGGCCGGCCGGCCGGGGAGGTCGGGGCGAGCAGGGCGTCGTAGTCGTCCACCACGACGACCAGCCGGGCGGGCACCACGGGGGCCGGGGCGGCGGCGGACCGGGAGGAGTCGCCGCTGCGGGGGTGGATGATCCTGGCGGTGGTCGCCGGCGCCGTGGTGCCGGCGGCGCCGACCGCGGCGGGTACCGGGACGGCCGGCCGGCCCGCTTCCAGGCCCCGGGCGTCGTCCTGCCCGCGCTCGCCGTCCAGGCCTCGCTCTCCGGCCAGGCCCCGCTCGCCGTCCAAGATGCGGGCCGCGTGCCAGGAGGCGAAGTCCAGGCCGTCGAACAGCCGCTCGCGCAGGGCGAGTTCGTCCTCCAGTGCCTCCGCCGCGAGCAGCGCGGCGCGGGGGTCGGTGGCGGCGTTGACCAGCCCGGTGACGTGCGGCAGCTCGGTACAGCCGTCCAGGCCCTCCTCCGTCGCCCGGCCCTCGATGAGGGAGACAGCCAGCCGCTCGGGCCGCTCGGAGACGGCCAGCGAGGCGACCAGGGTGCGCAGCAGCTCGGTCTTGCCCGAGCCGCGCGCGCCGCCGATGAGCAGGTGCGGGCCGCCCGGGTCGGGCGAGGGCAGGGTGAGCTCGGGGTCGGCGAGGTCGAGGGTGCAGAGCTCGTCGCGGGTGGTGCCCAGCAGGGCGGTGGCGGCGCCGATGCCGCCGGCGTGCGCGGCCCAGCGGGCCGAGAGCTTGGCCGGGGTGACGGTGTCGAGCTGCAGCAGGTCGAGCAGGCGCAGCGCGTCGGGCAGCGGGCCGCGGGCGGCGGGGACGGCCTCCCGCAGCGGGGCGAGGACGCGGGCCAGCCGTTCGGCCCAGACGTCGGAGACGGCGTCCAGCGAGACTTCGTGCAGCGTCTCGCGGCCCCGGGCGACCGGCCGGTCGAGGGAGAGCTGGGTGCCGACCTCGCCGGTGATCAGGGCGGTGGCGCCGACGCCGCGCGGCAGCAGCTCGGGCTGTTCGGCGAGGCAGATCGGGAAGATGCCGACGGCCGGGCCCTGGCGCAGCAGCAGGTCGAGGGCCTGCCGGGCGGCGTCGCCGGGCGGGCGGCCGTCGACCACGACCACGGTGGCGGGGTGGCCGCCGAGCCCGACCGGGCCGCTGAGCCGGGCGGTGAGCTCGGCGAGGCGGGCGGTGGCCTGCTCGTCGTCGAGGCCGATCAGCAGCCGGCAGTCCTGGCCGTCGACGGGGCGCAGGTGCGGCAGCCACAGCGCCCAGGCCCAGGTGTCGACGCGGTCCTGCGCGGGCCGCGCCGGGTCGGCGTCGACCACGACGAGGCTGAGGCCGGTGGGCGGGTGCAGGGCGGCCAGCTGGGCGACGACCGCGCGGGTGAGGGCGTCCAGCCGCTCGCGCGGGCCGCTGAGGCCGAGGCTGCCGGCGGTCTGCAGGTCGAGGGTGACCGGGACGGCGGGCAGCAGCGTGCCGGGGGTGGTGCCGGGCCCGCCGGGCCGGTCGGCGGTGCCGAGGCGCAGGGTGAGCGCGTCGGGGTGGCCGGGGCCGCGCTCCCAGAGCCGCGGGCCCGGGCCGAGGGCGTTGAGCAGCAGGGTGGCGAGGTCGGGCCAGCGCTCGCGCTGGGCGGCGGCCTGCCGGGTGCGGACGGCGGCGTGGTGGCGCTCGGCGCTCTCCTGGCCGGGCGGCTCGGCGC
>NZ_JBHWUI010000080.1:0-39635 GCF_042737525.1 Kitasatospora sp. NPDC059973
GCCGGCGCCGGACCGGTGGTGCTCGCGGCGGCCGGCTCCTCCGACCCGGCCGCCGCCGGGGACACCGCCCGGACGGCGCGGCTGCTCGCCCGCCGGCTCGGCGAGGGCCGGCCGGTCGTCCCCGCCTACCTCTCGGCGGCCCGGCCGACTCCGCAGGAGGCGGTCGAGGCCCTGCGCGCGGCCGGCCACCGCGAGGTCGCCGTCGCCACCTACCTGCTCGGCCCGGGGTTCTTCGCCGACCGGGCGGCCGGGACCGCCGCCCGGTGGACCAGTACCCCGCTCGGCACGCACGACGCGCTCGCCCGCCTGGTCGCCGACCGCTACGACCGGGCCTGCCGCCCGGCCCGCCCCGACCACGCCGACCACGCCGACCACGACAACCGCACCGCCGTGCCCCGGCGGGAGGAGGCCGCCGCGCTCCGCTGAGCCGGCGCACGGCGGTCGACGCGGTCGGCGCGCGCAACCCCCGCCCCGAAGCTGTCGACCCGGTCACACCCGCCCGTCGGTCCGGGACGGCTGGTCGGCCGCTGCGTAGGGTGGATCTTGTCGATGCGGACGGCTCGGACGGCGGGGTGGGTTGTGGGGACCGGAAGTTCACTGACGGCACGTCAACTCATCGGCCTGCTGCTGGACCAGGGCTCGTTCCGGAGCTGGGACGAGCCGGTCGGGGCGCAGTCGGCCGACGCCGACTACCTGGCCGCACTGGCCCGGGCGCGCGAACGCACCGGGGTGGACGAAGCGGTGATCACCGGGGTCGGGCTGCTCGCCGGCCGGCCGGTGGCGCTGGTCGCCTCCGAGTTCGGCTTCCTCGGCGGCTCGATCGGGGTGGCCACCGCGGAACGGATCACCCGGGCCGTGGAACGGGCGACGGCCGAGCGGCTCCCGCTGGTCGCCCTGCCGGTCTCGGGCGGGACGCGGATGCAGGAGGGGTCGGCGGCCTTCCTCTGCATGCTGCGCATCACCGCCGCCGTCCAGGCCCACCGCGCGGCCGGCCTGCCGTACCTCAGCTACCTGCGCAACCCCACCATGGGCGGGGTCTTCGCCTCCTGGGGGACGCTGGGACAGCTGGTGTTCGCCGAGCCCCGGGCCCGGCTCGGGTTCCTCGGGCCCCGGGTGTACCAGGAGTTGCGGGGCGTGGAGCTGCCCCCGGACGTGCAGCTCGCGGAGACCCTGGCCGGGCGCGGCCTGGTGGACGCCGTGGTGGCGCCGGAGGACCTGCGGGAGGTGCTGCGACGGTCGCTGGCCGTCCTGGCCCCGGCCGCGAGCGTGCCGGATTCCGTGAGCGCACCGGAGGCCGTTCCCGCACCGGACACCGTGACCGCGCCGGACACCGTGACCGCGCCGGACACCGCACCCGCGCCCGACACCGCGACCGCCCGAGAGCCGGACGCCTGGGACTCCGTGCGGCGCACCCGCCGCCCCGACCGGCCGGGGGCGCGCGAGCTGCTGCGCCGGACGGCCGACGAGCTGGTCCTGCTGGACGCGCCAGGCGGCCGCGGCGGCGCCCTGGTCCGGGCCCTAGCCGTCCTGCACGGACGGCCCGCCCTGATCGTCGGGCAGCAACGGCAGGGTCCGGACCACGAACGCCCGTTCACCGCCGCCGACCTGCGGGCCGTGCGGCGCAGCGCCCGGCTGGCCGAGCAGCTCGGCCTGCCGCTGGTCACCGTCGTCGACACGGCGGGCGCCGAGCTGTCGGCGGCGGCCGAACTGGACGGCATCGCCGTCGAGATCGCGCACTGCCTGACCACCCTGCTCGCCCTGCGCACGCCGGTGCTGGCAGTGCTGCTCGGCCAGGGCTCGGGCGGCGGCGCCCTCGCCCTGCTGCCCGCCGACCGGGTGCTCGCCGCCGGCCACGCCTGGCTGGCGCCGCTGCCGCCCGAGGGCGCCTCCGCGATCGTCCACCGGGACGGCGCGCACGCCGCCGACCTCGCCCGCTCGCAGGGCATCGGCGCGGCCGACCTGGCAGCGGTCGGCCTGGTCGACGCCGTGGTGCCCGAACGGCCGGACGCCGCCGACGAGCCGGCCGCGTTCTGCGACCGGCTCGGCCGGGCGGTCGGCGCGGCGCTCACCGCACTCGCCGGGGTACCGGAGGCCGAGCGGCTCACCGCCCGCGCCCGGCGCCACCGCCGGCTCGGGGACCTGCTCGTCGACCCGGCCCGCGGCGGCTCCGCCTAGGACTCAACGACCAGTCGCGCCGCACCGGCGCGCGGCGGGAACGGGTCGGACAAGCCGTGGCTCCCCCGGGAGGCGGGTCCGGCCTCACTTCAGGAAGTCGACGTGGTCACCGCCCTTCATCGGCACGCCGTCGCGGTCGAAGAGCTGCCACGACTGCGCGGCCTTGCCCGCCGGCCGGGCCACCGCGATCCAGCGCACCGGGGAGTCCCCCACGGTGACCGGCTGCGGCTCGTACGTCGTGCCGTCCGTCCAGGTCACCGTCACCCGGCCGACGTTCGGGTCGAGCCGTGCCGACACCACGTCGAGCGGGGCCACGGTGTCGCCCTTGCCCCGGTGGCCGACCAGGCCCCCGCTGAGCGAACCCGCCGTGTCGACGGGCGTCGCCGGCGCGGACGGCGCCGGGACGCTGCCCTGGGAGTCATGACCGAGGCGCACGCCGTCCACCGTGAAGTAGGTGTTCGTGACGTCGTCCCGGGGCTGCCAGTACTGCTTGACGAACGCCTCCGTCGGCGCGGTGAGCTCCGGGTCCGCGGCGTGCCGCTCCTGCCAGATCGCCTGGGCCTGCTGGTAGGCCTGGTCCTGCCGGGCGAGCGGCCAGAGCGCGATCCAGAGCTTCCACTCCTTGCCGTCCGCGGTGCCCTGGGCGACCACCGCCCGGGCCGGGGTGAAGGGGTCGCGGACCGCCGCCGTCGGCGGGGCCGTGGTGGTGGAGGTGTCGGCCGCCGGTCCGCCACCGGTGCCGCCGCCGGTCCCGGAGCCGGCCGGGGCGAGCGCCCCCACCGACGTGCCGCCCGCGGCGGCTCCGTGCAGACCCATCGTCGTGCCGCCGGCCAGCACCACCACGGTGCCCAGCGCGACCGCCCCCACCAGGGTCCGGCGCCGCCGCCGCAACCGGCGACCGCCCGCCATGATCTCCGGCAGCGGCACCGCCCCGACCCGCGCCCCGGCGGCGGCCTCCGCCAGCCCGAGCCCGACCCACACCGCCGAGTCGCCGTCGTCCGTCGCGCCCGCGGCGCCCGTCCGGTCGTTGCCGCGCATGCTCATACCGCACCTCCGACGTGTGTCATGCCCTTGAGTTCCTTCAGCACCGAGACCTCTCGGAGCCTCGCTATCCCCTTCGCCGCCTGGCTGCGCACCGCTCCCGCCGAGCAGCCCATCGCCACGGCGGCCTGGCTGTCGCTCAGGTCCTCCCAGTGGCGCAGCACGACGGCCTCGCGCTGGCGGGGCGGCAGGGTGGCGAGCGCGGCCAGCAACGCCGAGCGCTGGTCGGACCGCGCGTAGCCGTCCTCCTCGCCCGCCGTCTCCGGCACGGCGTGGACCAGCAGTTCCGGCGGGCGGCGCCGGAAGCGGCGGGCGTGCTGGTTCACCAGGATCCGCCGCACGTAGGCGTAGGGGTCCTCGGCCCGGCGGACCTTCCCCCAGGCCGCGCAGGCCTTCTCCGCCGCGGACTGCACCAGGTCCTCGGCCGCGTGCTGCTCCCCGGCCAGCAGGTACGCCGTACGCAGCAGCCGTGGCCAGGCCCCGACGATGAACGCCTGGAACTCGTCGTCCCGGTCGGTCTTCGTTTCTCCCATGAGCACCTCCTCACCCCTCCTGAGCCCGGACCGGGCCGGAACCGCTTCCTCCGCGGCGGATCCGGTGCGGTCCGCGTTCGCGCCCGGGGCACCGGGCGGTGCGGTAGGGGAGGTGGGGAGGTGCCGGGTGCGAGGCTCCGGGGGACGCTCCCGGCGCCCTGCCGTGGACGCCTCAGGCGTCGGAGGACCGCACCGGCCCGGCGGCCCGCTCCTGCTGCGACGCCGCCACCGCCTCGGCCAGCCGGGCCAGCGCGGCGGCCTCCGGGCTGTTCTCCGCGGCGCTGAACACGTGCACGACCAGGCCCGTCTCGCCCGGCGCGGCGGGCACGTGCAGCGTCTCGTAGTCCAGGGTGAGCAGCCCCGCCACCGGGTGCCGCAGCCGTTTGCGGCCCGCGCCGCACACCACGATCTCGCCGGTGGCCCAGATCCGCCGGAAGTCCGCGCTGCGCGCCGACAGTTCGGTGATCAGCGCGGCCAGCTCCGTGTCGTCCGGGTAGCTCCCGGCGGAGACCCGCAGCTGGCCGACGGCCTCGCGGGCCCGGTCCTCCCACTCGGGGTGGACGTCCCGGGAGGCGGGGTCGCAGAACAGGTACCTGGCGTTGTTGCCGTCCCGGCCGCCGGGTGTGCCGAGCCCGCCCATCAGTTCGGCGCCCAGCGCGTTCCAGGCCACCACGTCGAGGTGGGGGGTCGTCGCGAAGGCGGGGAAGTGGACGACGGCGTCCAGGAGCCGCCGCAGCTGCGGGCTGACCCGCGCCGCGGGCGCGGTGCCGCGCCGGGCTCCGGCCAGGGTGGCGAGGTGCCGGCGCTCGGCGGCGTCGAGGCCGAGGGCCCGCGCGAGCGCGTCGAGCACCTCGGTGGACGGCTGGGTGGCCCGGCCCTGTTCGAGGCGGACGTAGTAGTCGACGCTGATCCCGGCGAGCTGGGCCAGTTCCTCGCGGCGCAGCCCGCGGACCCGCCGGTGACGGCCGCCGGCGATGCCGACGTCCTCCGGAGCGACGCGGCCGCGCCGGGCCCGCAGGAAACCGCCGAGCGCCCGCCGGGTGTCGCCGACCCCGTCGACCGCCCCCACCGTCCCGACCGCCCCAAAAGCCTCGACCCGGCCGCCGCCCCCGCCCGTGCCGTCCGTCGTCGTGTCCGTGTGCCTCATCCCGCCCCCGTTCCCTGGCGTCCAGTATGGGTGGCCCTCCCGGTACCAGGATCACCGGTCCTCCGGTTGACCAGGGTTCTGGCTGCCCGGCCGCGCCCGGGAGAACGTGTACGACATGACCGCAGCCACGCCCCAGCAGCAGAAGATCCTCGTCGTCAGCGCCCACCCGGACCCCCGCTCGCTCAACACCGCCCTCACCGCGTTCGCGGTCGACCGCCTGCGCGGCGCGGGGCACGAGGTCCGGCAGTCCGACCTCTACGCGATGAAGTGGAAGGCCGGGCTGGACGCCGACGACTTCCCCGCACACGCGCCGGACGAGCGGCTGCACGTGATGGCCGCCTCGGAGCGGGCCACGCTGGCCGGGCGGCTGTCGCCGGACATCGCCGCGGAGCAGGAGAAGGTGCGCTGGTCGGACGCGGTGATCCTGCAGTTCCCGCTCTGGTGGTTCTCGACCCCCGCGATCATGAAGGGCTGGATCGAGCGGGTGTTCACCGCCGGGTTCGGCTACGGCCCGGCCCTGCCTCCCCCCTACACCCGGGACTCCGCCCTGGCGGGCCGGCGCGCGCTGATGTCCGTGACGGCGGGCGCCCGGGAGACGTCGCTCCTCGACCGGGGCATCCACGGCCGGCTGGCGGACGTGCTCCACCCGGTCCAGCACGGCCTCTTCTGGTTCACCGGTATGGCACCGCTGGAGCCGTTCGCGGTGTACGACGCGAACGAGCTGTCCGAGGAGCGCTTCGAGGCGGCGAAGGAGGCGTACGGCCGGCGGCTCGACGGGCTCTTCACCGACGAGCCGGTCCCGTTCCGGTCGCTCGTCGGGGGTGACTACGGCCGCGACATGCGGCTGATGCCGGGTGTGGAGGCGCCCGGGACGGGCGGGTTGGACCTGCACGTCCGCCCGCGCGGCTGAGGAGCCCGGGCGGCGGGACCCGGTCCGGGCCGTCGGGGCGCCCACCGAGGCCGCACCGGTGTGGCGCCGCTCTCAGATCGTCTGTACCCGTAGTGGTCCCCCCGGACCGGTCCGTGACGGGCCCCGGTGGCCCGCCGGTGAGTGCGCTCACACACGAAAGGCCGCCACGACGGGCGGTAGTCGTTCTCGGGACAGCCACTCGGGCGGCCGCCGATCGCGGATCCGCCCAGGCCGGCGGGCACGCCGCAGGCGGGTCCGGAGGACCCTTCGAATCCACGGCACGGCCCCGGCTACGACGCCCGGTCGTAGCGAGGGGGTCTTGGCGACGGCCGATCCCGTCTGGCAACAATGGCTCAGTCGTCAGCCGCTCCGGCACCTGTCCCGCCGGAGCACAGCTTACTGCCGAGTCACGCCCCGCGACCGTATCGGCCCCTGTCCGGCCAACGGTCGAGGCGGGGCGTGACACCGGCCCAACCCGATTGAGGTCTTCTCCTTCATGCCCGCTTTCAAGCTCCGTATGCGTACTTCCGCCGCTCTTCTCGCCGGCGCCGCCGGTCTGACCGCCCTGGGCGCCGGCCTGGTGCCCGCCACCGCCTCGGCCGCGACCGTGTCCCCCCAGGCCCTCGCCGCCCAGATCGTGCCGGCCGGCCAGCTCGCGTCGTTCAGCCAGATCATCAGCCACGAGTCCAGCTGGAACGTGACCGCGACCAACCCCAGCTCGGGCGCGTACGGCCTGGCCCAGGCGCTGCCGGGCTCGAAGATGGCCTCCGCCGGTGCGGACTGGAAGACCAACCCGAAGACCCAGATCAAGTGGGCGCTGGACTACATGAACTCCCGCTACGGCAGCCCGAACGCCGCCTGGTCGTTCTGGCAGACCCACCACTGGTACTAAGCCGAACTCTTCCGAGCCACCGGGCCGGCCGGCCGATCGATCGATCGCCGGTGCTCCGCCGGGGCTCCGGCTGCCGCAGCCAGACCACTGTCCCCCCTCACCCCGGGGATCGGACAGGGATCACCGGGGTGACCGAGAGGGCCCGTGCACGCGCGATCCGCGTGCGCGGGCCCTCTCGCCCGTCTCCGGCCCCAGGCCGGCGCGCTCCCCCGGGCCCGTCCGGCCCGGACGCCGGGCGGACCGGACCGGTGCCGGGCGGCGAAGGGGGTCAGTCGCCGTCCACGCCCACCAGGCCGAGCAGTTCGCGCATCCGGCGGTACTTGGCGGCCAGCCGTTCGGCCGTCGGCGCGTCCAGGGTGGCCAGCCGGGCCGGACTGGAGTTGTGGGCCAGGTCGGCCCGCTTGACCAGGAGCGCGCCGGGGGTCGCCAGGATGCGGGCCGTGTACTCCTCCACCGGCTCGCCGGGGCGCTTGCTGAGGGCGTCCACGATCGCCTTGGTGTCCTCGGACAGGGCCGCGGCGGCCAGCCACTCGCGGGTCAGCACCTCGTCCTCGATCGCGTCGTGCAGCCAGCCCGCCGCGATCTGCTCCTCGCTGCCGCCGCGTTCCGCCACACCGTGCGCCACCGCGGCGAGGTGCTCGCTGTAGGGGTGACCGTTCTTGTCGACCTGCCCGTCATGGGCACGCCGCGCGATCGTCTCGACCTCGGCCAGGCTCAGATTCTCCACCGGGCCATGGTAGGCCGGGAGCCCCCGCGGGATGCCCGGCCGACTCGGCCGGGAGGGCGTCTGGTTGACTGCGGCGGTGCCGGGAGACCCCGCGCCCCGCCCACCGGACACCCCGGACCACCCCGAGGAGCCATGCCCAGTCTGCATCCGTTGCTCTCCGGCTTCGCCCCGATCTGGGCCCTCATCGGGATCGGCTACCTGGTCGGCCGCAGCGGACTGCTCGGGCCGCACGCCGACGCGGTGCTGAGCCGGTTCAGCTTCCATCTGGCCATGCCCGCGGCCCTGTTCCTGATGATCGCCCGGACGCCGCTGAACCGGTTCGCCAACCCGTCGATGCTGGCCTTCGCCGCCGGGACGGCGCTCGCCACCGGTCTCGGCCTGCTGGCCGCCCACCGGTTCTTCGGCCGGGGGCTCGCCTCGGGCACGATCGGCGGGATGGCCTCCGGCTACGTCAACTCCGCCAACCTCGGCATTCCGGTGGCCCTCCAGGTGCTCGGCGACGCGTCCTTCGTCGGACCGGTCGTGCTGTTCCAGACCCTGCTGGTCACCCCGATCGTGCTGACCGTGCTGGACACCGGCCGCGCCGGCCGCCGGGCCGCGCTCACCCTGCCGGTGCGCAACCCCATCCTGCTGGCGGTCGCGCTCGGCGCCGCGGTCTCCGCGACCGGCTGGCACCCGCCCGCCGAGCTGGCCCGCTCCTGCGAACTGCTCGGCGGCGCGGGCGTGCCGGCCGCGCTGGTGGCCCTCGGCATGTCGCTGCGCGGCCGCCCGACGACCGCCGCGGACACCGGTACCGGCACCGGCACCGTTCCTGGTGCCGGTGCTGACATCGCCGCGGGCCCCGGCAACGGCGCGGGCCCCGGCGACCGCCGGTACGCGGAGGTCGGGGTGACGGTGGTGCTCAAGACGCTGATCCAGCCGCTGGCGGCGTTCGCCGTCGGGGCCGGCCTGCTCCACCTGCCGCCCCACCAACTGCTCACCGTGGTGCTGTTCTCCGCCCTGCCGACCGCGCAGAACGTGTTCGTCTACGCCGCCCAGTACGGGCACAGCACCGCGCTCGCGCGGCGCTCGATCCTCTGCTCCACCGTGGTCTCGATGGCGACGCTGTCACTCGTCAGCTGGACGCTCGGACCCGGCTGAGCCGTACGGCCCGGCGGTACCGTCGGACCGGCGCCGCGACGGCGGGTCGGCCCGGCCGACGAAGCGGGCATTGAAGTGGGCATTGAAGTGGGCGACGTGGGTGAAGCGTGGGGAATTCGTGGAGCCCGACGGGGGCGGGATCCGGTGCCCGCCGGTACGCCGCCGGTGGGGTGCCGTCAAGAACCCGCCCGACCTGTACAAGACGCGTGCGACCACGCGGAAAGCATCGCCTCCCGGGCGGCGCGGTGGAATGCTGGCGAGCATGACTGAAGCCAACCGTCCACCCATGGTCAAGCGTCAGTGCCCCGCCGTCGTCACGCTCCCGCAGTCCGATGTGGATCACTTCAACAGCCTGCCGCACGCCGCCTTCATGATGGAGCAACACCTCCGCTGCGAGCTCGTCGCCGGGCACGAGAGCACTCACTGCGCCCTCGTCCAGGGCGTCGGCAACGACCTGCACTGGGCCTCCTGGCCCGTGTACACGGTCGAGTTGGCGCCGCGCTGTCCGGCCGAGGCCGGGCTGAAGGGGCCGGAGCACGTCAGGGAACCCGACTTCTGCCTGCTCCGCGAGGGCCACCCCGGGGACCACTTCGGCGAGACCTGGTTCTGATCCCCCGGCGCCCCCGGGGGTGCCCCGCGTCACCGGCCCCGGACGACGATCGCCTCGCGTCCGCGGTCCGGTCACTCCTCCCGGGCCGTGGCCACCACCTCGGTCATGGCCAGCAGGAACCGCCGGGCCGTCGCCAGCTCCGCGGGGTCGAACCGGCCCATGGCGGCCACCAGATCGGCGATCAGCCCGCCGAAGAAGCCCTGCCCGAGCTCCACCGCCCGCTCCTCGACCACCAGCCGGACGCGTCGGCGGTCCCCGGGGTCGCGCTCGCGGCGGATCAGGCCGAGCCGCTCCAGCCGGTCGACCAGGCCGGTGGTGCCCGCCGAGTTCAGCCGCAGCGCCTCGCCGAGCCGGCCCGGCGTCACCACCGTCCCGGCCCGGGCGGCGTCCAGCAGGTGGATCAACGCGCGCAGGTCGGTCGGGTGCAGGCCGTGGCGGCCGGCGAACTCCGCTCCGAACAGGTCCAGTTCGACGGTCAGGCCGCGCAGCAGATGGACCAGCCGCATCGGCTCCTCGGGTTCGTCCACCTCGTTCTCCTTCCGCTCCAGGTGCGGTGGCACTATTCTCTCGCTCAGCGAGATTATTGTTCAGCGAGTAATTTTGCCACCCGCCGGAGGACAGCAGAATGTCAGCACGCGACTCACGCTCCTCACGAGCCTCACGAACCCCGCAGGACACCCGGGCCACCGGCGTGGGCGGCGCCGACGATCCGCTCGATGCGTTCCTCGCCGCCTACGACGCCGTGCTGGCCCGCTGGCCCGTCCCCGTCGAGCCGCTCACCGTCCGGACGC
Organism: Kitasatospora sp. NPDC059973; assembly: GCF_042737525.1. Lineage (NCBI taxonomy): Bacteria > Bacillati > Actinomycetota > Actinomycetes > Kitasatosporales > Streptomycetaceae > Kitasatospora > Kitasatospora sp. NPDC059973. The sequence continues at coordinate 9,967 of NZ_JBHWUI010000080.1, forward strand.
CGCACGGCACCACCCGCGTCAACGCCTGCGGCCCCCGCGACGGGCGGCCGCTGGTCCTGCTCCACGGCGGCGGCGCGACCTCCACCGGCTGGCTCGCCGCGGTGGAGGCGCTCACCTGCGCCGGGCACCGCGTCCTCGCCGTCGACCTGATCGGCGACCCGGGGCGCAGCGTCCACGACGGCGCCCCGCTCGGCGGCGTGCCCGGCCTGCTGGGCTGGCTGGACGCCGTGCTTGACCGGCTCGGCGTGCCCGAGGCCGACTTCTGCGGTCACTCGTACGGCGGGTGGATCGCCCTGGAGTACGCCCTGCACGCCCCCGCCCGGGTCGGCCGGCTCGCCCTGCTGGATCCGACCCAGTGCTTCGCCGGCTTCCGCGCCGGCTACCTGCTGCGCGCGCTGCCGCTCTTCCTGCCGCCCCGCTCGGCCGGCCGCGCCCGCGCCTACCTGGACTGGGAGAGCGGCGGCGGCGGCCTGGACGCCGGCTGGCGCGAACTCTACGCCCTCGGCCACGCCGGGTTCCCGGCCTCCCGGGTGGTCACCGGACCCCGCCCGACGCGTGAACGACTGGCCGCCCTCGGGGCGCCGGCCCTGGTCCTGCTCGCCGAGCGCAGCCGCACCCACGACGCGCGCCGCGTGGCCGCGTCGGCCCGCGAGGCCCTGCCCGGCGCCACGGTCGCCGTGCTGCCCGAGGTCTCCCACCACACCCTGCTCACGGCCCGGCCCACCGAACTCACCGGCCGGCTCACGGCATTCCTGTCCGGCGGCGCGTGACCGGCCTCGAACCGGAGGGCGGCGGGGCCCAGTAGGTCATGCTGCCCGGAACCCACGGGGTGGCCCGGGACCCACCGCCACCCACCCCGTGGGTCCCGGGCGGCGCGCACCGGCCGGCCCGGGTGCGCGGGCCAGGTCGACCGGCCGGGCGGACGGCGGGTCAGCGGACGGGCGGTTCAGTAGATCAGGTAGCCCGGCCGGTGGCCCTCGTCCTCGATCTCGCCGGTCGCCTGGGCCCGTAGCTTGCGGGACAGCGCCTCCAGGGCGCGGGAGGCGGCGACCTCCTCACCGATCCGGGCGAGCGGGCGGTCCTCCGCGCTCTTGAGCGACTCTCCGTGGGCGCTGAGGCCCGGTGCCCTGGCACCGGTCAGCCTCGCGTCGCATCCCGTGTGCACGCCGTCTTCCTCGAAGCTCAGCTCCACATCCCACTGGTTGTGCATGCCACACCTCCTGGCGCCTGCCCCCGTCGCGCCCACTCGGGCCGGCACGGTTGCGGACCCGTGGCGGCTGCTCACACCAGCGTGCGCCCCCGGCGCCCGGGGCGGCAAGCGCGGCCCCGGGCGCCGGGGCCGGCAGCGGAAGCAGCCGTCCGGCCCAGGGCGGCCCGCGTCCCGGCGGTCGGGTCAACGCCCCGGCGGTACGCTGGCGGAAACGTGCCGCGACCGCCGTCGAACCACGGATCGCCGGTCCGGCGCGGGCAGCGACGTTCGGGTGGTCCCTTCGTGGTGGTCTTCCTCCTCGCACTGAGCGCCGCCTGCTGCCTGGGGCTCGGATTCGTCCTCCAGCAGCACGCGGCACAGCGTGCCCCGCGTGCCGACCTGCTGCGCTGGCGGCTGCTGCTGGACCTGCTGCGGATGCCCGAATGGCTGCTCGGCACCGGGTTCATGGTCAGCGGTCTGATCCTCTCCGCACTCGCCCTCAACCAGGGCGAGGTCTCGCTGGTCGAGCCGCTGCTCGCCACCAATCTCCTGTTCGCGATGGCGCTGTCCCGGGTGCTGACCCGGCAGAGCCTCGGCCGGTCCGGCTGGGCCGGCGTGCTGCTGCTCGCCCTCGGTGTGACGGCGTTCATCGTGGCCGGCCGCCCCACCGGGGGCGGCGAACCGGCCGGGGAGCTGCGTCACTGGGTGGTGGTCGGCACCGTGGTCGGCCTGACGCTGCTGCTGGTCTCCACGGCCCGCCGGATGCCGCTGTTCGAGGAGGCCACCCTGCTCGCCCTCGCCGCCGGCCTGCTCTACGGCCTCCAGGACGCGCTCACCCGTACGACGACCCTGCGGCTGGACCACGACGGGCTGGGCGCGGTGCTGCGCAGCTGGCAGCCGTACGCGGTGGTGGCGGCGGGGGTGGTCGGACTGCTGCTGGTGCAGAGCGCGTTCGAGGCCGCCCCGCTGCGGATGTCGCTGCCCGCGCTGACGGCGGCCCAGCCGATCACCGGGATCGCCTGCGCGGTGGGCTTCCTCGGCGACCGCCTGCGGGTCACCCCCGGCGCGCTGGCCTGGCAGGCCGCGGGACTGGTGGCGGTCGTCCTCGGGGTGATCGTGATCGGGCGCCACCCGGCCATGCCCGGCAGCGGCCACCGGGCGGTCCCGCGCGCCGCCGAAGCCGCCGACCGCCCGGACGGCGGCGGCTCGCCGGACGGCCCGGACGGCGCGGACTCCCCGGGCGGCCCGGACGGCCCGGACGGCCCGGACGGCGCGGGCCCCACCGACCCCACCGGCTCCCGGTAGCCGGCCCGGCCAAGGAACGGCGGCGACCCATGTGCTGGAGCGCGCAGGCGGACCTCGTCGCCGGCGGGGTGGTGTCGGGCATCGGCGTCCTCTGCCTGGTCCGGACCCACCGCGCCGGACGCCCCGAGCGGCTGCCGCTCGCGGCCCTCCCGCTCGTCCTCGGCGTGCACCAGCTGATCGAGGCCGCGGTCTGGCACGGCGCCGAGGGCGGCCTCCCCGCCGGTCCGGCCGGGTGGGCCCGGACCGCGTGGGCCGTGATCGCGTTACCGCTGCTGCCCGTCCTGGTCCCGGTGGGGGTGTGGACCGCCACCCGCGACCTGGCCCGCCGGCGCCCGCTGCTGGGCTTCGTCCTGCTCGGCCTGCTGGTCGCGGTCCCGCTCGCGCTCGCCGTCGCGACCCGCCCGGTGACGGCCACCGCGCACGGCCACACCCTCGGCTACGCCGTCGGCATCCCGCACGCGGCGCTCCTGCTGACCGGCTACCTGGTGGCGACCGTCGGGCCGCTGCTCCTCAGCGGCGACCACCTGTTGCGCCCGCTCGGCCTGCTCACCGGGGCGGGCGCCGTCCTCTGCGCGCTGCTCTGGCGGCTGGCCTTCGTCTCCACCTGGTGCGCCCTGGCGGCCCTGGCCAGCCTGCTGCTCCTGCACTGGACGGCCCGCCCGCCCCGGGACGCGGCCCCGGCCGGCGACCCGGCGGCGTTCTGACACCACCCGTCGGCCGTGGCCCCGGGCCCGCCCGCCCCGGGGCTCACAGCAGCGCCTCCGGCGGCATCCGGTGGACGCCCGGGAGCCGGGTGTCGAGCTCGCCGGGCTCGAAGCGGCACATCCCGACCGCGTGCCAGAACTCGCCCACGACGTCGCCCTCGTACTTGTACGCACCGGACGGCAGCAGCGCCGCCCAGCCGTCCGGTGCCCCGAGCAGGGTCGCCCGGGCCGTGGGCGCGCCGTCGGCGGGGACGTCCCAGAGCCGCACCGTGCCGTCCTCGCCGCCGCTGGCCAGCAGCGATCCGTCCGGGCTGAAGGTCACCGCCAGAATCCGGCCGGTGTGCCCGCGCAGCCGTCCGAGGTCCTGCCCGGTGCGCGGGTCCCAGAGCCGGACCACCCGGTCGTCCCCCGCCGTGGCGAGCAGCGACCGCCGGGGGTGCACCGACGCCGTCCAGAGCCGGCCCGCGTGGCCGGTCAGCCGGTGCCTGATCCCGCCGTCCGCCCAGACCACGGCGTCGCCGTCCCACGAGGCGCTGGCCAGCCAGGAGCCGTCGGCGCCGAACGCGACGCCGTACACCCGGTCACCGTGCCCGTCGTGCCGGGCCTCGATCCGGCCGGCCTCGATGTCCCAGATCCGGACGCTGCTGTCGTCGCAGCCGGTGGCCAGCCGGCGCCCGTCCGCGCTGAAGGCGATCGAGCGGACCCGGCCCCGGTGCTCGCGCAGCGTGGCGACGTGGGCGCCGGTGCTGCGGTACCAGATGCGGACGGTGTCGTCGTCGTTGGCGGTGGCCACGAAGACGCCGTCGGCGCTGAACGCCTCCGCCCAGACGTGCTCCGTCTCGACGTCCATCTCCCGCAGGTACTCACCGGTCAGCGCGTTCCACAGGTAGAGGTCGCCGTCGTTGCTCGCGGTGGCCAGCACCGGCCCCTGCGGGCTGAACTGCGCCGAGACCAGCCGGCTGCTGCGCCCCGAGAGCTCCCTGATCCGGCGGCCCGTGGCGGGCTCCCAGAGCCGGACCACACCGTCGTTGCCACCGGCCGCCAGCACGCCGGCGTCCCCGCTGAAGGAGAGCGAGCCGATCCGCCGCCCGTGGCCGCGCAGCAGTTGGCGGCTGCGGCCGGAGGCCGGGTCCCAGAGCCGGACGGCGCCGTCGTTGCCGCCGGTCACCAGCAGCGTGTCGGCCTCCGCCCCGCCCGGTCCGGCGCCGGGGCGGAACCGGCAGGCCCAGACCGAGCCCCGGTGCTCGGGCGGCTGGCGGCGCGGGGCCACCACCTCGCGCCCGCCCGGGGCGGGCGGCCCGACCCGCCACACCCGGACCACGCCGTCGCTGTCCCCGGCGGCGAGCCGGCCGCCGCCGTCGTCGAAGTCGACCTGGTAGACCGAGCCGGTGCAGCCCTCCAGCCGGCCGGCCGCCGTCCCGTCCAGCGGGTTCCAGAGCCGGATCTGACCGGCCGTGTCGCCGCTGGCGAGCAGGTCCCCGTCGGGGTGGAAGGCCAGCGTGTAGACCCGGCCGCCGTGCCCCTCGAAGGTGTGCAGCAGGCGTCGCCCCGCGACATCCCAGACCCGGACGGCGCCGCCCGGGGCGTCCGGGGCCGCGTCCGCGGCGCCCCGGACGGCCGCGCCGTCCGCACCGGCGTCGCCGGTGGCCAGCAGCGTCCCGTCCGGGCTGAACCGGGCCCGGAAGACCGTTCCGCGGTGCCCCGGGAGCTCGGCGACCCGCTGCCCGGTCGCGGTGTCCCACAGCCGGGCCCCACCGAGCCGGTCACCGGTCGCCAGCAGGGCGCCGTCCGGGCTGAAGACCGCGGTGTAGACGGGTGCGGCGTGGCCGGTCAGCCGGCGCAGCAGCCCGCCCGTCGCGGTGTCCCAGAGGGTGACCGTCCCGTCGGCGTCACCGGTGGCGAGCAGCGCCCCCGTCGACTCCAGCGAGACCGGCCAGACCCCGCCCGGGTGGACGTCGAGGCGGTGCAGGCACTCCCCGGAGACCTGGTCCCAGAGCCGGACGGTGCCGTCGGCGCTGCCGGTGGCCAGCACGCTCCCGGCGAACTTCACCGCGTAGACCCGGTCGATGTGGTCCTTGAGGGTGCGCAGGGCGACCCCGGTGAGCGCGTCGCAGACCAGCACGCTGCCGTCGGCGCTGCCGACCGCGAGCAGCTGGCCGTCGGCGCTGAAGGCGACCGGTTCGGGCAGCCGGGCGGTGCGCACGCCGAACCCGTACGGCACGCCGACCTCCGAGGGCCGGAAGCCGGCCTCGACGGGCAGGCCCGGCGCGACGGCCGCGGCGCGCAGTTCGGGGGCGGCCAGCACCTCGTCGTCGGTGACGGCGGAGATCAGGGCGGCGCGCTGCCAGCGGCTGCCCCGCAGCCGGGCGCCGCGCAGATCGGTGCCGATCAGCCGGGCACCGCGGAGGTCCGCGCCGGAGAGGTCGGCGCCGGACAGGTCGGCCGCGTCGAGCCGGGCACCGGCCAGCCGGGCGCCGCGCAGCGAGGCCCCGGCCAGGTTGGCGCCGAGCAGCCGGGCGTCGGTGAGGTCGGCCTGGCCGAGGTCGACGCCGGAGAGGTCCCGGTGGGAGAGGTCCTCGCCGGCCAGCGCCGCGCCGCGCAGATCGGTGTGGGCGGGCACCCGCAGCCGGGCCAGCACCTTGACGGCGTTGAGCCGCGCGGTCTCGTCCGCCTCGCCGGCCCCGTCCAGGACGTCGTGGGCCCACTGCTGGCAGAGCTGGTGGTCGGCGAGGTCGCAGAGGAACTCGACCGCCAGCCGGCTGAGCGGGCGCCGGGTGAGCAGCTCCGACTCGCCGTTCCCGAGCGAGGCCGCCGCGGCCCGGGCGACCAGCCACTCGACCACGGAACCGTGGATGAACTGGAACACGCCCTCGTCGGACCGGACGAGCAGACTGCCCGATCCCACCGCGTGCGCGAGCTGCGGCGCGGGCAGGTGGCTCCCGGCCAGGCCGGTCAGCGCACCGGAGAGGTCGAGCAGTTCGTCGTACGGCAGGGCGGTGCGGCTGGTCTCCCAGAGCCGGACCGCGAGCGCGGTCACGGCCTCCCAGAGCTGGTCCAGGCCGAGGCCGGGAGCGGCGCCCGGGCCGCCCTGGCCGCGCCGCTCCTCGAACTCCAGCCAGGCGGTGAAGACCTCCTGGTAGAGGCCGGCGGCGCTGAGCGCCCGGCCGGCTCCGGCGACGGCCCGCAGCCGGTCGTGGTCGAGGTCGGCGACGAAGCTCAGCAGCCGGGGGTTGCGGCAGAGCGCGAGCAGGTCGGGGATGGCCTCCAGCAGCCGCATCCGGCGGTCGGCGGCGGCCTCGTCGCCGTAGCGGTTGGCCAGGTAGCCGCGGATCTGGGCGGTGGTGAAGTCCTGGACGGCGATCAGCCGCCGCTGCGGGAGCAGGCCGACCCGCTCGCCGAGGGCGGTGAGCACCTGTTCCTGGGAGCTGAAGTGCTGGGTGCGGCTGCTCACCACGATCTTGGCGTTGTCCACGGCGGCGTCCAGCAGCACCTGGAGGTGGTCGGCGGCGCGCTCGTAGCTGACCCGGCTCAGCAGTTCGTCGAAGCCGTCGAACAGGAGGACCACGCGCCCCTGCCGGAGCATGTAGCGAAAGGCCCGCAGGTCGAGGGTGTCGACGCCGTGGGCGGTCAGGTGGGCCGCCACCAGGCCGTCGAAGGAGTGCGCCTTGTCCAGTGCGCTGAGGTCGATGAACAGCGGCGTCAGATGCGGGAGTTCGACCGGGATGCGGCGGGCCAGCTCGCGCAGGGCGAAGGTCTTGCCGTGCCCGAAGTCGCCCAGCAGCAACAGGAACCGGCCGTGGTCGGAGTCCAGCAGCCGGAGCATCTCGTCGACCAGGCCCTCGCGTTCCTCCCCGCCGGGGCGCTCGGCGTCCCGGTAGCGCTGCGGCAGGTAGAGGCCGGGCTGGTACTGGCTGTCGGCGGCCAGCCGCTCGCTCTGCGCGGCGACGTGGTCGCGGAGGTCGAGCAGGCCCTGGAACTCGATGAAACTGCGCAGCCGGACGCCGCGCCGCCGGGCCCGGTCGCGCAACTCGCGCGGCGGGGGCGGGCCGTCGTGGACCAGCTCGGCGTCCGGGGCACCGCCGGCGGCGTGCACCTCGTCGACGAAGCGGTCGACCTCCTCGGCGGTCGGGGTGTGCACGCAGACCGCGACCCGCTGCTGGCGGACGAATCCCGACTCGTTCCAGGTGACGAAGAGCTGGGGCGGCGAGCCGGCGACCGAGCGGATCTGGGCGCCCTGGTGCCGGGTGCGGCAGACCTCGGCGACCCGGGCCAGCAGGGTGTCGAGCGGGGAGGGCAGTTCCCTGGTCTCCCGCTCGGCGGCGGGCAGCGGGGCGGAGCCCGCCGCGGGCGGGGCGTCGGGGGCGGCCCGGTCGGGCGGCGGGGGGAACGCGCGGTGCGCCCGGTGCCAGCCGACCGCCGACCGCCGGGGCTCGGCGCCCGGGGCTGTGCCCGCCCCCGGGGCGGCGCCGGGGCTCGGGCCGGGCCAGTGGGTGAGCCCCTCGCGGGTGAGCTGCAGCAACTGGTGCGCGCCCGGGCCGGTGGCCCCGAGGACCCTGAGCTCCCCGGCGGAGGTGGGCAGGTCCTGGAGCGCGGCGCGGCCGTCGGCCGGCCCGTGCAGCAGCAGGTGCAGCCGGGGCGCGGTCAGCCGGGTGAAGCGGTCGACGTCCCGGAGCGGCTCGGCGTCCTGGCCCGCCCGGGCCGACCGGGCGCCCGCCGGCCGGGGCGTGACGGGGTGCCGGACGCCGCCGATCCGCAGCCAGCCGTCGTTCTCGTACGGGCGCAGCGCCTGGGCGAACCAGGCGGCCTGCTCGGGGCCGAGCCAGCCGTACCGGTCGTCGGGCCGGTGGCTGTGGGCCATCGAGGAGTTCAGGCCCGCGACGACCGTCCCGAGCTCGGGCACCGGGAACAGCGTCCAGGGCTGGTCGCTGTCGAAGACCACGTCCAGCCCCTGGTAGAACTCCTGGAACAGCCGGGCGTAGTGGCGCCACTTGGGCCAGTACGGCGGGGTGGGCCGCAGTTCGTCCGCCTCGCAGGTGGCGAAGTAGGCGCGGGAGGCCGCCTGGCTGACGTCCTGACCGCCGGGGACGATCGCCACCCGGTGCGGCTCCAGCCCGAGCAGGGAGCGCATGCCGGTGAGGAAGGCGAGGGCCTGCTCGCACTCCCGGGGGCTGCCGGACGCGGTGAGGTCCCCGGTGACGACGACCAGTTCGGGTGCCGGGGCCCCGGCGTCGGCGAGCTCGACGAGGTCCCCCCACACGGCGGCCTGGAGCTCCGCGGGATCGGTGCCCCGGCCGAAGGACGGGCCCGCCAGGTGCAGCACCGTGACCGACTCCCGCCCGCCCGGGTGGCCCGCCGCCGGCGGGTACTCCGGCCGCACGGAGGGCCTGCGCCGGCCGGACCGCCCGGTGCCGCCGACCGGTCGCAGCGCCTGCGGGGCCGGCTCCCCGTCCTGCTGCGCCCGGGCGGCGGGCGGCGCGCCCGCGGCGCCGCCCGGATAGCCCGGCCGCAGCTCCGGCCGGGCCCGGCCGTCCATCGCCTGGGCGACCCTGGCGAGCAGCAGGTGGCGGGCCAGCGCGGGGTCGGTGACGGTGGCCAGGTCGATGTAGGTCAGGGTGGCGAGCAGGCCGTCCACCGGGATGTCCTCGATCCGGACGGTCAGCAGCCTGCGCTCCGGGGCGTCGGGGTCGGCGCGCAGGGCCGCCTGCCACTCCATCCGGCCGTAGCGCGAGCGCTCGTAGTGGCGCGAGAGCAGCGCGATGACCGCGGCGGACTCGGTGACACCCCGGTCCATGAAGTCGACGAAGTTGGTCCCCGGGACGAAGTCCCACGCCTGGAGGAAGGCCCGGTAGCCCGCGTCCTCCAGCGTCCAGGCGATCCAGGCCGCCCACCGTTCGTCGGCGGGCGAGTAGCTGATGAAGAAGTCGATCGGCCCGGGGCCGCCCGGGTTCACGTCATAAGCCCCCATGGGGCCAGCTTATGGCCGATCGCCGACGAGCGACCCCGGTTCGGCCCCACACTCGACCAACCACCGCTCGTATGCGACCCTGACCACCGTGTTTGCCTACTGGCCCAACGTCAAGCGACTCCATCCTCTCGACTGGGTGGCTGCTGCGCTGCTCGCCTGCGGACTGCTCCTGCTCGCCACCGGACTGCTACCGACGGACTCCGCCGGGGCCGCGATCTCCCGGATCGCACCCCTGCTCGCCTTCCTCGGGACCGTCATCGTGCTCGCCGAACTCACCAGCACGGCCGAGGTGTTCGACGTGCTGGCGGCCGGGGTGGCCCGGACCGCCCGGGGCAGCTACGCGGCGCTGTTCGTGCTCTGCGTGGCGCTGGCCGCCGTCACCACGATCACCCTCAACCTGGACACCACGGCCGTCCTGCTGACCCCGGTGATGCTGGCCCTCGCCTCGCGGGTGGGCATCGCGCCGCTCCCGCTGGCGATGACCACGGTCTGGCTGGCCAACACCGCGAGCCTGCTGCTCCCGGTGTCCAACCTGACCAACCTGCTCGCTGCCGAGCGGGTCGCGCTCTCCCCGACCGGCCTGGCCCGGGTGATGTGGGCGCCGCAACTGGCCGCCGGCCTGATGACCATGGCCTGCCTGTGGTGGTTCTACTGGCGGCGCGACCGGCGCGGCGCGAACGACTACGACCCGCCGCCGGCCCACCGGCCGGCCGACCGGGTGCTGTTCAGGATCTGCGCACTGACCTGCGCCGGGTTCCTGCTGACCAGCCTGCTGGCCGACCTCCCGCTCTGGGTCGCCTCGGGGGCGGCGGCCCTGGTGGTCGTCGTGGCGTTCGCCGTGCGGCGGCCCGAGGCGCTGCGGGCCTCGCTGATCCCGTGGCGGCTGCTGGTGATGGTGCCGGGGATGTTCCTGGTCGTGCAGACCTTCGACGCGCACGGGCTGCACCGGGTGCTCGCCGCGGCGATCGGGACGGACGGCGGGGTGCTCGGGATGTTCCGCGCCTCGGCGGTGGGCGCGGGGCTGTCGAACCTGCTCAACAACCTGCCCGTGTACCTGGCCGGCGAGGCCGCCGTACCGGCCGGCAACCACCAGCAGCTGCTCTCCCTGCTGATCGGCACCAACATCGGCCCGCTGATCACACCCTGGGCCTCGCTCGCCACCCTGCTCTGGTACGAGCGGTGCCGGTCGGCCGGGCTGCGGGTACCGCTGCGCAGCGTCGCGGCGACCAGCGCCGTCCTGGCCGTCAGCGGGGTGGCGCTGGCCACCGCGGCCCTGACCCTGACGTCGTGACGGCGTGGCGGCGTGGCGGGGTAGCGGCGTGACGACGGTGGCCGGGGATGGCCGGGGATGGCCGAAGGTGCACGGGGCGGGGAGGCTCGACTCCGCCGCCCGTTGCCTCAGCCGTGCCCGGCGGCCGAGGCGGCCCGGGCCACCAGGTCGAACAGGTAGGGCAGCGCCTCCGGTCGGCCCGCGACGAAGCTCCGCGCGGTGTCCGGCCGGCCGATCCGCCCGCTGAACCGGCCGCCGTCCAACCCGCGGACCACCACACCCGCCTCCGCCGCGAGCAGGTACCCGGCGGGCAGGTCGATCTCCTCCGGCAGGTAGCCGACGAAGCCGTCGATGTCGCCCCGGGCCAGCATCGACCAGGCCAGCAGCGGCGCCCACAGCTGCAGCAGCCGCTGGGAGCCGGCCTCCAGCTCCGACTTCAGCGCCCGGAGCAGCCGGTCGTCGGTCGCGATGCCGTGCCCCTGGGTCCAGGCGACCACCGGCCGGGCCGCGGCGACCGCACGCGCCGAACGGGCCGCACCCGCCGTACCGCAGAGCCGTCCCTGCGGGCCGAAGGCACCGGCGCCGTGGACGGCCCACCACGTCCGGCCGATCACGGGGTCGTGCACGACCCCCACGACCGGCTCCTCGTCCACGCAGAGCGCGATGCCGACCACATAGGCCGGCAGCCCGATCACCACGTTGTTGCTGCCGTCGAGCGGATCCACCAGCCAGGTGCGGCCCGACGCCGCACCGCCGGCACCGCCCGCTGTCGCACCGCCCTCCTCGGCGACGATCCGGTCGCCCGGGAAGGATTCCGCGAGCCGGCTGGTGACCAGGGCCTCGGCCTGGAGGTCGAGTTCGGTGACCACATCGCCGTCCTCGCCCTTCGTGCAGACCCCGAAGGCGTCCTGGAACCGGGCGCTCAGCAGCGCCCCCGCCTCCTCGGCGGCCCGCACCGCCACACGGCACTCGAACGCGAACGGGAACGCCGGGGCGCCGTCACGCTGCCTGATCGGGTCCACTGATCCTCCTCGCTGCCTCTCCGGCGATCCGAGCCGTCTGGTCGGCGTCGCAGAGCCGGCGCACCACCCGGCGGGCCGGACCGTCGACGGGCCCCAGCACGACGTCCACCGATCCGGGCACGGACCGCCCCAGCACCACCGTCGCCGCCGACGCGGCCCCGGTGAGGAGGGTGGTGTGGAACTCGCCGGCCGCCAGGGTGTACGTCTCTCCGCGCGCGCTGCGCTGCTCCACCACCGGCTCCCAGCGCACCAGTCGCGGGGTCGGCCGGATCTCGTCCGCACCCGCGCGGCTGTACACCTCGAAGGCGCGGTGCGTCGGCCGCCGCGGCTCGTCCAGCACCCGGACCCTCAGGTTGCCGACCCGCCCGTAGAGCACGCTGCTCTTCAACTCCCAGCTGTGGCAGTGGATCTCCGGCGGAGGCGCGGGCGGGTGCGCCGCCGGTCGCGGGGGCGGGTGCGCCGCCCGGCGCAGACCGGGCGCGACCGGCCCGAAGACGTGCACGCAGACCCCGCACGCGCCCTCCCGCAGGACCGGCAGGCAGTAGAAGCCGAGCGGGTGGGCCACCGCGCGCAGGGGCCTGCTGCCCGAGGCGATCTCCGCCAGGATCCCGCCGACCAGCCCGTCGAGGCCGCCCGGTTCGTCGGGCAGGCCTGGTCCGGACGGCGCGCCCGGGCCACCCCGGCTGTGCTGATCTGCCCGGCTGCCCCGGCCAGCCCGGCCGTCCCGGCCTGCCCGGCTGTCCTGACCGGCCGGTCTGTCCGGCTCACCCGGTTCGGCCGCGGCCCCGGTCCGCCCGGCGGCCCGGTCGAGTCTCGTGAAGAGGTCCATCGTCTCCCGCCTCCGGCGGCTACCTGCGGTAGGGGTTCTCCGCGTGCAGCGCCCTGTCGATGATGTCGCCGACGTCGCGGTCCGAGAGGGCCGCCGGCAAGGGGATGCCGAGCTGCTCGAAGAGCCGCCGTGCCTCGTCGACGGTGGGGTCCTCGCTGAGCGGCTCGGTGTCCCGCAGGTCGAGCTTGAGCGCCTGCTCCCGGTAGTGGTGCAGCTCGGTGACGTAGTAGTCGTAGAGCGGACGCCCGCGCTCGACGTAGAGGCTGACCCGCCGCGGATCGTCCTGAGTGATGATCAGACAGGACGCGGAGAGGTCGAAGCGCAGCGTCGGGACGACGGACGACAGGTGGACGTCGATCTCCAGGGTGTCGAGCCGCTGCCGGTACCACGAGGCGGCGAGCACGGTGGCGTACGACTCCTTGCGGGTGCGCTCGACGCTCCAGCCGTCCTGCGCGACGGAGTCCCGCCGGCTGCTGAACGTCTCGCGGAACCGCGAATAGGCGGCACAGGCCCGCTCGTCCCCCGGGTGCACGATATCGATCTTGACGGTGAGCGAACGGCGCCTGCGCTGCGCCTCCCGCACGCACTCGGGCAGGGTCACGGCCCGCAGATAGGTACCGGTGCCGCCCTTGAAGACCCACCGGTCGGTGTCCTGCCGGGCTCCCTCCAGGGCCCGTTCGAGATCCATACCGGCCAGCTCGCGCACCGAGGTCAGACTGTCCAGCGCCTGCCGCGCGCCGGCCGTGGCCTCCCGGATGTCGGCGATCCGGCGCTTGCGCTCGGCCAGCGACCCGTAGACCACCGCGGCGAGCACCAGGAGCGTGGCACCCGACACGACGTTGTCACCGAGCACTCCCCCGAACATGTCGAGCAACCCGACGGTCAGCGCGCCGCAGAAGGCGACGACACCGTCCGAGTTCCTGAGCGCCCAGGCGATCGCGCCCTCCAGCCGCCGCCCGGACCCCGAGCCCCCGTTCGCCACCCCGCACCCCCGCCCTTCGCCCACCAACATGGTAGGTCAGCAGTCCAGTTGACGCCCAGACAGTTCACTGCCGGAACGGAGCACGAAGGGCGCGCTTCGAGCGTGGAGGGCGCACACCGCAGGCCGTCGCCCCGACCGACCGGTACCTGCCGTCACCGGCCGGAGGAACGAGCCGGTGGCACGAGCGGGCGTCACGAACCGGTAGTACGAACCGGTGACGCGAGCCGGTGACGCGAGCCCGTGGCACGAGCCGGTGACGCGAACCACGGGCACGACCGCGCGGCACGACCGGCGGCGGCCGCCGGAACCGCTCGGCCGGCCTGCCGTCGGGCACGACCGACTCAGCCGTCGGCCTTGGCCCCGGCCACCGAGAGGAGGTGCCGGTCCGCCCCGGCGCCCGACTCCGCGGCGCCGGTCGGCGACGGCACCGGCGGCGCCGACCGTTCGGGCTCATGGGGGTCGGCCGCCGGCCCGCGACCCCGCAGGCGGTCCATCTCCCGCCACTCGGGCCGCAGGGCCGCCAGCGAGGTGGTGGCGAAGTACAGCCCACCGCCCACCAGCAGCACGGGTATCAGGCCGGACAGGGCGACGGCCGCGCCGGCGAGAAGACCGCCGAGGGGGATGCCGGCCCAGGCCAGCGAGTCGCCGAGGGCTCCGACGCGGCCCAGCAGGTGGCGCGGCACCCGCTCGAACGTCACCGCACCGAGGATCGGGTTGAGGAAGCCGGAACCGAAGCCGCCGACCGCGAAGACCGCCAGCACCACACCGATCGGCGCGTCCAGGGCGAGGACCAGGAACCTCGGTGCTCCGCAGAGCAGGAAGCCCGCGAAGAACACCACCCGGCGCGGAAGCCGATGGGCGACGGCCGCCGCTATCAGGCTCCCCGTCACCGCCGCGATCCCCCAGGCGCTGCCGGTCAACCCGATGGCCGCGGGGCCACCCCCGGACTGCTGCGCCCAGAGCGGCACCAGGACGGTCATGAAGCCCGCGTCCAGCAGGTTGGTCACCGCGATCATGACGATCACGGTGAGCAGCAGCGGCTCGCCGCGCAGGAAGGTGAAGCCCTCCCGGAACATCTGCCAGTAGCCGGCCGGCTCGTCGGCCCGCGTCGGCTGCGCGGACTCGGCGGCCCGCGCGGACTGCGCGGACTCGACGGAATCGGCGGAATCGGCGGCCCGCGCGGACTTCGTTATGGTCGGTGCGATGGCACCCCGGCCCATCCCCCGGGGCAGCACCACCAGCACGACCAGCGCACCCAGCCCGAAGGCGACCGCGTTCAGCGTCAGCCCGGCCATCGGACCGAGCAGCGCCACCAGCCCGCCGCCCACCGCCGGGCCGATCGTCGAGGCCAGCCGCTCGGTGACCCCGGACAGCCCGGTAGCGCGCTCCAGCGGCACCCGGGCGTGGTCGGCCGCCTCGGGGACCATCACCTCCTTGGCCAAGTCCCCCGGGCCGCGCACCGCGCCGACCGTCGCGACCAGGACCAGCAGCAGCCAGAACGGCAGCAGGCCAAGCCCGTGCAGCAACGGCACCAGGGCCGCCGCGACGGCACTCACCGTGTCCGTCGTCCAGGAGACGACGCGCGGGCCCAGCCGGTCGATCACCGGGCCCGTGAACGCCTTGACCAGCACGTACGGCGTCATCTCGACGAAGGCCACCACGCCGGTCATGGTGGCGCTGCCGGTGGTGGCGAGGACGAACCAGGGCAGGGCGATGGCCGAGACCCGGGTACCGGTGAGCGAGACGGCCATCGCCGACAGCACGCCGACCAGGGACCGGAGGCTGCGCGGGGCGGCGACCGCCTCGACGGCGGTGGACGCGGTCATGGCCGCCCCCCGGAGTCCTCGACCGAACCCTCGGGCCCGCCCGCCGCAGGCGCCGTCTCCCCGCCGCCGCGCCCGGCCCCGCCCTGATCGACGCCGTCCTGATCGGCGCCGTCCTGTCCGGCGTCGTCCTGGTCGGCGCCCCCTCGGGGCTCGGGCAGCACCTGGAGGACCACCCCGATCCGCTCGGCGCCGGCCGGGGCGTCCGCCGCGTCGAACTGCCGGTAGCGGCCGACGACGGCGGCCAGCTCCTCCGTCATGGCGCGGGCCTCCTCGGGAGTGAGCAGGACCGCCATGTCGCTGAGGTTGAGGATGTGGCGCCAGGCCCGCGGCATGGTCTCGTACCCGTTCAGCGCGCGCTGGGCGAGCAGCGTGTGCGCGGCGACGATGGACCGCAGGTAGCCGAGGGCCGCCTCCGGCTCCTCGTCCGCCAGCTCCATGTCCGACCACACGGTGAGCTGGTGGACCGCCCGCCACCACCGCTCGCGGGCGTTGCCGCGCTCGGAGTCCTCCTCGACGAACCCCGCCGCCGCCAGCTGCCGCAGGTGGTAGCTCGTCGCGCCCGACGTCAACCCCATCTGCTCGGCCAGCCTGGTCGCGGTGGACGGCCCGCCGCGGCGCAGCAGCCCGATCAGCTGCACGCGGACAGGATGGGCCAGTGCCCGCAGGCCCTTGGCATCGAGCACGACGTCCCGCTGCGGGTCGGGACTGTGCGGCCACCGCTTCTCTTCGGTCATGGCAGCAGCCTAGGACCGCAAAGACTTCTTCGCAAAGGGTTTTTGCGAAGAAGTCTTTGCGGTTCTCCCGGACGACTTTCCGGCACCCCCGCCCGACCGTCACGGCACGTCCGCGGCGCCCCGCCTCACTCGCGGGCGACCGACAGGACCAGCACCACGGTGAGGCCGCCGCCCGGAGTCTGCTCCACCACCAGCCGCCCGCCCGCCGCACGGACCAGGCCGTCCACCGCCGGGCCGGCCGCACCGGCGGAGCGCAGGCCGGCGAGCAGCCACTGCCGGGCCTCCGGCAGCTCGCTCTGCCCGCGGTCCACCACCCTGAGCTCCACCCGGGCCCGGCCGGCGCCGGCACCCGCCGCGCCCGCGAGCCCCGCAGCACCCCCGGCCACCGCCCGCGCCCGCGGGGCGTCCCGCACACCGAAGTCCCGCACGCCGGGGTCCACCGCACCGGCGTCCACCACATCGGCGCGCACCAGCACCCTGGCCCCCCACGGGCTGCGCCTGATCGCGTGATCGACCAACCCCGCCAGCGCCGACTCCAGCCGCCGGGCGTCCGCGACCACCACCGGCAGGCCGGCCGGTATTCGGACCGCCACCTGCCCCGCGCGGCCGCCCCCGCGCAGGACCCGCTGGACCACGTCGGCCACCTGGACGTGCGGCGCCCGCGGACCGCACCCCTCCGCCCGGTCCGTCCACCGCACCCGCTCCAGCTCCGGGCGGCTGAGTTCGCGGGGCCCGGCCATCACCCCGGCCGGCGGCCGCCCGAAGCCGTCCGCGGGTCCGAACCCCGCCTTCTCCCCGGTACCGTCCTCGCCCGCGCCCGGACCACCGCCCCGGCCACCCCCGGCGGCGGCGCCGAACGCACCGAACCCGCCGAGCGCCCGGGCGCCCGACGCGACATAGCCCCAGAGCTTTCCGCGTGCCATCGCCCTGCCCCTCGTACCTCACCGATCGTCGCCGCCGGCCGAACGGCGGACCGGAGTCGGCCGCGCTCCGGGTCCTCCGCCAAGCCTGCGCCCGGGCCGCACGGGTGACAATCCGGCTCCCGGGCACGAACCGGGCACAGTACCCCGCCGACCGACCGGGAATGAACCCGTCGACCGACGGGGGTCCGGTCGCCACCGCCCGCAGGGCGCCGCCCGAGCGCACCGGCCCGGCCCGCACGCCCCGACGCGCGCCCGCACGCCCCGAGGCCACCGAGCCGCACCCCCTGCCCGATCCGGCCGCCGAACCTAGACTGACCCCATGACCCGGCTCAACAACCAGGTCCAGGAGCTGCTCCAGGAGTACGCCGACCTGATCTCGATCACCGGCGGGGACGCCTTCCGGGCCCGCGCCTACGAGAAGGCCGCCCGTGCGGTGGGCGGCCACCCGGAGGACATCGCCGGGCTGGACGCCAAGGGCCTCCAGAAGATCCCCGGCGTCGGGAAGTCCACCGCCGACAAGATCGCCCAGTACCTCGCCACCGGCCGGATGGACGCGCTGGAGACGCTGCGCGCGGCCATCCCGGCCGGGGTCCGCGCCATGACGGCCGTTCCCGGTGTCGGGCCCAAACGCGCGCTCGCCCTCTACCGCGACCTCGACATCGCCTCCGTCGACCAGCTCGCCGAGGCCATCCGCGCGGACCGGCTGAGCACCGTCGCCGGGTTCGGCGAGCGCAGCGGCGAGCAGATCCTGCGCGGCATCGAGCTGATGCGGCAGGCCGGCGGGCGGACGCTGCTCGACGCGGCCACCGAACAGGCCGAGCAGATCGTCGCCGCGATCGCGGCCGTCCCGGGCTGCACCCGCTGCGCGTACGCGGGTTCGCTGCGCCGGATGCGCGAGACGGTCGGCGACATCGACGTGCTCGCCACCGCCGAGGACTCCACGCCGCTGATGGCCGCGCTCGCCGGACTCCCCTCGGTGGCCGAGGTGATCGCCCGTGGGCCGACCAAGACCTCGGTCCGCACCGCCAAGGGGCTCCAGGTCGACCTGCGGGTGGTGCCGGAGGAGGACTGGGGAGCGGCGCTGGTGTACTTCACCGGCTCCAAGGCGCACAACATCAGGCTCCGCACGATGGCCGTCCGGGCCGGGCTCAAGCTCTCCGAGTACGGCCTGTTCGACGCGGAGAGCGGCGACAAGGTGGTCTCGGCGACCGAGGAGGAGGTCTACGCGGCGCTCGGGCTGCCCTGGATCGCGCCGCCGATGCGCGAGGACCGCGGCGAGATCGAGGCCGCCCTGGAGGGCGAACTCCCGGTGCTGGTCACCGAGGCGGACCTGCGCGGCGACCTGCACACCCACACCGATCTCACCGACGGGCTGGCGAGCCTGGAGGAGATGATCGACACGGCGGCCGCCCGCGGTTACGCGTACTACGCCGTCACCGACCACGCGCCGGACCTGGTGATGCAGCGGATGACGGACGAGAAGATGCTCGCCCAGCGCGAGCGACTGCGCGAACTGGCGGGCCGGCACCGGCGGATGCGGCTGCTGCACGGCACCGAGCTGAACATCGGCCCGGACGGCGGCGTGGACTGGCCCGCCGAGTTCCTGGCCGGTTTCGACGTCTGCGTCGCCTCCGTCCACTCGCACTTCGGGGCCGACCGCGCCGCCCAGACCCGCCGGCTGATCCGCGCCTGCGAGAACCCGCACGTGCACGTCATCGGCCACCTCACCACCCGGCGGATCGGCCGGCGCGGGCCGATCGACGTCGACCTCGACGCCGTGTTCCGGGCCGCCGCCCGGACCGGCACCGCGATCGAGATCAACAGCTCACCGAACCGCCTCGACCTGCGCGACGAGGACGTGCTGCGGGCGAAGCGCCACGGGGTCCGCTTCTCGATCGACAGCGACGCCCACTCCACCCCGCAGCTGGCGTACCCGAGGTACGGCGTCGGCACCGCGCAGCGGGCCTGGCTGACCGCCGAGGACGTGATCAACACCTGGCCGTGGCAACGCCTGAAGCGGTTCCTGCGCAAGGACGCGCTGCGGTAGCGCACGGCAGCCGCCCCCAGGTGCCCGCCCACGTCGCCGCGGGTGCGCCCGACCTGCCCCGGAGCCGGGTAGATTGCCCCGATTCATGGGGAAAAGCCCTGGTGCCCGGGGCGTGGGAGGCGCATCATGGAGGTGGACCTGCGAGGAGCTGTGGGAGTTCGACCGCAGGAGGCAGTGGCGACAGATCGAGACGGATCAGGGTCTGCCGCTGGTACCTCGGTCGACGATCGAACTATGAGGCCGGAGGACGCGACGTCCGGAGGCCATCCCCCTCCTCGCAGGTTCCGCACGCCCGGCGACCGCAGGTTCGGCGCGCCCGGCGGCGGGGGCCACGACTCCGGGACCACGACTCCGGGACCACGGCTCGGGGGCCAGGACTCGGGCGCCCGTGGCGCGGTAGCGTTCGTCACCGCCGATACCGGCCACTCGACCGTCCCGGGCCGACGCCCCCACGGCCCGCCCCGGAGGACCGCCCGATGACCGACGACCGCCCGCCCGCAGGCAGCCCGGGGCTCCGCCGGCCGACCCCGTGCCCGCCGGTCGCCCGGGCGGTCGGCCGATGACCACCGGCACGCCCGACTATCGCCGACTCTCCGCCGTCGGACCGTACTTCGCCCTGGACTCCGGCGCCTCGCCCGCCGAGGCCGCCCCTCCGGGATTCCGCCCGCTGCGCGAGCTGTACGCGCCCGGGCCCCGCTCGCCGCTGGCCCAGCGGGTCCGGGTGGTGGCCCACCGGCTCGGCACCGCCGAACCCCGGGTGGCGGCCTCGATCCTGCACCTCGGGCTCGCCGCCCGGTTCTGCTCGGTGGGCCTCGGCGCCGCAGTCCTGCTGGGCACCGTCCCCGCACTGGACCCCGACCGCGCCTACGTGCGCGTCCCGGAGCAGGGCCCGATCGACCTCTGGACACCGCACGAGGCGACACCGCACGAAGCGACACCCCACGAAGCGACACCCCACGACGGAACGCCCCACGGCGGGACACCGGACCACCGAGCGCCGCACCACGACGCACCCCACCCCCCGCAGCCGCCCGCTCCGGCTCCGACCGGCCCCCGCGCGAGCGACGAGCAGCTGGCCGACCGGCTCCACCACGTGCTCGTCCAGGGCCAGTTGACGCTGCTCGCGGCCGCCGTCCGGGCCGCCGTGCCGCTCTCCGGCAGACTGCTCGACGGCAATGCCGCCTCCGCCCTGGCGGGGGCCCTGCGCATGCTCGACGCCCACGCGGCCCCCGGCCGGGCCCGCGCCCTCGTCGCGGCGGTACTCCGCCGGCCACCGCTGGCCGACACCGGCGAGCTGCGCGGCACCGGCTTCCGGCGCACCAGTTGCTGCCTCTACTACCGGGTCGGCCCGGGCACCGGCGTCTGCGGCGACTGCTGCTTCACCAGCCCGCCCGGACCACGCCGCCCCGAACCACGCCGCTCCTGACCACGCCGCCCCACCCCCGAGGCGCAGCGCTGCGGCCCGCGTGCGGCCTGTCCGGGGCCGGGCGCGGGCCGCCGATCCCCACCCGGCGCCGATGCCCGTGGCGGCGGGTGAAGCCTTCCAGCGTCACGGTCAGACCGCGACCGCCTCCGCCATCTCCTCCTCGGCCTCCGCCTCCGCCTCGACCGCCGACCGGCCGCGCTTCTCGTACGCCGCCGCGCCGACCATCACCGCACCGCCCAGCGCCAGCCAGAGCGCCAGGGTCAGCACGTGCCCGCCGAGCCCGGCGCCGCCGTCGAAGTACAGGACGCTGCGGGCGCCCTCCAGGAATCCGGCGCCGGTCCAGAAGGCGTGCAGGGCACCGAAGAAGCCGCTCTGCAGCTCGGGCCGGTAGACGCCGCCCGAGGTGGTGAAGTTCAGCATCACGAAGAGCACCATCATCGTCAGCGTGGTCCACCGCTTCAGGAAGCTGTGCAGGCCGATGCCGATCGCGAGGACACCCGCCGAGTACAGCCAGCCGAGCGCCCAGACGGCCGCCAGGTCGTGGTCCACGACGTGGAAGACCGGCCCGGCGGTGCCGATGCCGATCACGCTCACCGCCAGCGAGACGGCGAGGCCGACCAGGGCCCGGGTCCGCATGCCGAGGGCGGCGCCGGCCGCGCCGATCACCGCGACGCTCGCGTAGGAGCCGATGCTGAGCGCGACCAGCAGGAAGAACAGGCCCTGGCCGGTCGGGTCGCCCTTGCCGGGCGTGGCGAGGTCGGTGACGGCCAGCGGCACGCCCTGCTGGTCGGTGACGTTCCGGAACACCGCCTCCGCCGCCATCGCGGAGGTGTCGGACCCGCCCTTGGCGACGATCAGTTCGGGGCTCCGGGCGTCCGGGAGGAACGCGCCGACCAGGTCGCGGTCGCGCAGCTGCTGCTCGGCGGCGTCCCTGGTCGCCAGGGTGCTGACGTCGAGCGCCGGGCCGGCCTTGGCCCGGACGGCGTCCGCCAGGCCCTGCGCCTGCGGGGAGGTGCCGACGACGGCGACCTTCAGGTGGTGCGGCTCGGGCTGGTGGAACGCCCCCTGGTAGGCGAGCGCCATGCCCAGGCACATCAGCAGCGGGGTGAGCAGGTGGACGGCGAGGTGCTTGAGCGCGTGCCCCGGGGTGGGCGCCGCGGCGGTGGTCTGGGGTGCACTCATGGCGTTCGTCTCGTCCTCCGTTGCCGGGCATAGAAGATGGTAAATGCAACCATCTGGATGCAGTGTACAACCATTTCGAGGACGAGCGAAAGCCCGGACCCACCCCCGCGCGGCCCGCCCGGCTCAGACCAGCTCGAACACCCCGTACGAGAACCCGTCCGCCCGCAGCTCTCGGTCGACCACCCGCACCCCCTGCACGTCCAGCGGCCGCACCGCGACCGGACCACCCGCGCCACCCGACCGGACCGCACCGCCCGGGCCGCCCGGCAGCGCCGACCCGAGCGGCACCACGCCCGGCTCCCGCCGCGGATTGACCACCACCAGGTACCGCCCCGCCCGGATGTACACCAGCGGGTAGCCGTCGCCGCGGACCTCGACCGCACCGCCCGCCCCCAGACCCGGATGGGCCCGCCGAAGCGCGATCAGGCGCCGGACGGTGTGCAGCAGCGAGGTCGGGTCGGCGCGCTGCGTGGCCACGTCCGGGCGGTGCGGGTCGGGGTCGACCGGCAGGTAGAGGCGCTAGGCGGGAGCGGTGGAGAAGCCCGCGTTCGCCCCGGGCTCCCACTGCATCGGCGTGCGCGAGCCAGCCCGGTTGTACCGCGGACCAAGCGTGCTGCCCTCCACGTCGGGCAGGCCGGGAAGATAGCGCATGCCGATCTCGTCGCCGTAGTAGACCGCCGGCAGGGTGGGCCAGGTGAGCTGGAAGGCGAAGGCGGGGGCGAGCTGTTCGGCGGTCCGCGGGCCGGTGGCGAGCCGGGAGAAGTCGTGGTTCGCGGTGGGCAGCGCGATGTACCCGGCGCCCTCGGTGAGTTGGGCGGCGCTGCGCCAGGCGTCGAGGAAGACCCGCGGGGTGCCGCGGCCCTCGGCCTCGAAGTAGCAGGGGCCCTGCTTCCAGTACTCCTCGACCGTGCCGGTGCCGTTGTTCCACAGCGAGCGGAGCGGCAGGCCGTGGTCGGCGCCGCCGAACTGGAGGAAGAAGTCGGCGTGGAAACCGGCCCCGACGGCGGCGGCCGGGTCGCCCCACTCGGCGAGCAGCGCGGCCTGCGGGTGGGCGCGGTCGAGCCAGTCGCGCAGCTCGGTCCAGAGCTTGGAGGTCTCGACGAACCCGGGGTCGTCCTTGACCAGCGAGGAGGCCATGTCGACGCGGAACCCGGCCAGGCCGAGCTCCAGCCAGTGCGCCATGATCCCGCGCAGCGCGGCGCGGTTCGCGCGCGGACCGTCGGCGTCCACCGGCTGTCGCCAGGGCTGGTCGGAACGGCTCTGCGCGTAGCCGAAGTTGAGCGCCGGCTGGCAGTCGAAGAAGTTCGGCCGGTACCAGCCGGGGCGGCTGCCGGGCGAGGCGACGAAACCGTCGACCGGCCGGTCCGACCAGATGTAGCGGTCGTCGTCCCGGTCCTCGGCGGCGGCGAGGAACCAGGGGTGCCGGTCGGAGGTGTGACCGGCGACCAGGTCGAGCAGGATCCGGATGCCCCGGCCGCGCGCCGCCTCGACCAGCGCGGCCAGGTCCTCGGTGGAGCCGTACCGGGGCGCGGGCGTGAGGTAGTCGCTCACGTCGTACCCGGCGTCCCGGAACGGCGAGGCGAAGCACGGGTTCAGCCAGACCGTGTCGACCCCGAGCCAGGCCAGGTGGTCCAGGCGGGCGGCGATGCCCGCGAAGTCCCCGATGCCGTCGCCGTCGGAGTCGGCGAAGGTCTGCGGGTAGATCTGGTACAGGACGGCGTCGGCCAGCCAGTCGGGGCCGGGGCGGGTCGAGGTCATGGGGTGGATCCTCCTACCGGGTGCCGGGGTCCGGAACCACCGATTCTCGTCCAATCCCGGCCGTCCCGACAGCCCCCCTCCGGCACCGCTCCCCCGGGGCCCGGGCCTTCCCCGGCGACCCGGCCCCGCCGCGCCGCGCCTACCGGCCTCCCACGGCGCAGGCCCGGGTGAACACCCGCGCCCGCCGGGCGATCTCGGCCCAGTCCCCGGCCGCGACGGCCTCCGGCGCCACCACGTCCGTCCCCGCGCAGACCGCGAGCGCGCCCTGTGCCAGGAACTCCGCCGCGTTGCCCGCGTTGACGCCGCCGGAGGCGACCAGCGGGACGTCCGGGTAGGGACCGCGGAGGTCCTTGAAGTAGCCGGGCCCGAAGGTCCGGGCCGGGAAGATCTTGACGGCCGCGGCGCCGAGGTCGACGGCCTGCGCGACCTCGGTGGGGGTCAGCGCGCCCAGCACGACCGGTACCCCGGCGGCGTGCCCGACCCGGGCCACCTCGGGCCGGCAGCCGGGTGTGACCAGGAAGGACGCGCCGGCGGCGATGCCGCGCTCGGCCTGCTCGGCGGTCAGCACCGTACCGACCCCGACCCGGTGGCCGGCCTGCGCCGCACTGAGCAGATGATCCGTCACACCAGGTGTGGTGTAGGTGAATTCGGTCCAGGTGATGCCGCCCTCGGCGAGCGCGGCGCAGAGCGCGGCGGCGTCGGGTATCCGGGGGGCACGGACGACGGCGATCACCGGATCGGCGGCCAGCGCGGCACGCGCGGCCGCGAGGACGGAAGCGGCCGCGGGACCGGAAGCGGCCGCGGCAGCCGTCACGGAAACGGCATCGGAGACGAAGGGCGAAGGGCTCATGCGGCTCGGGTTCCTCGATCGGTTCGGCGCAGGGCGCGCCCGGGCCGGGCGCCCGTGGTGCGGCCCTGCTGGACGACGGCGGTGCCGTTGACGTAGACGTGCTCGATCCCGGCGGCGGGCCGCCGGGGCTGTTCGAAGGTGGCGGTGTCCTGGACGCGTTCGGGGTCGAGGAGCACCAGGTCGGCGTGGAATCCGGGGGCGATCCGGCCGCGCCGGTCCAGCCGCAGCCGGGCGGCGGGCCGGCCGGTCATCCGGGCGATCGCCTGCTCCAGGGTCAGGACGCCCAACTCCCGGCTGTAGTAAGCGAGATAGCGGGGGAAGGTACCCCAGGCCCGCGGGTGCGGCCGGGCCCCGACCAACAGGCCGTCGCTGCCGGCGGTGTGCGCGCGATGCCGCATGATCGCCCGGACGTTCTCCTCGTGGCCGACGTGCTGGAGGATGGTGGTGGCCAGCTCGTCCCGGCGCAGCAGGTCGAGGAAGACCTCCGTCCCGCTACGGCCCTGCTCGGCGGCCAGCTCGGCGACGGTCCGGCCGACGGCCCCCGCCAGCTCCTGGTTCCGGACGCCGGAGAGCTGGATGGTCGCCCAGTCGGTGACCACCCCGTGGCAGCCGTCGCTGCCCTTCACCTCCACCTCGTACCGGATCCGCTCGCACGCGTCCGCCTCACCGAGCCGGGCCAGGGTGGCCTGCGGGCCGCCCTCGGTGGCCCAGCCGGGCAGCAGGGCGGCCAGTGTGGTGGAGCCGGGCAGGTAGGGGTAGCTGTCCAGGGTGAGGTCGATGCCGTCGGCGAGTGCCCGGTCGACGAGGTCGAGCAGTTCGCCCGCCCGCCCCTGGTTCACGCCGAAGTTCATCGTGGCGTGGGTCAGGTGCAGCGGGCAGCCGGACCGGCGGGCGATCTCCACCATCTCGGCGTAGCCCTCCAACGCCCCAGCTCCGTAGGAACGTTGGTGCGGTGCGTGGAATCCGCCGCACTCGGCGACGACCCGGCAGAGGGCGACCAGTTCGGCGGTGTCGGCGTACATCCCGGGCGTGTAGGTCAGGCCGCTGGAGAGGCCGACGGCGCCTTCGGCCAGGCCCTGGGCCAGCAGTTCGCGCATCCGGTCGAGCTCCCGGGCGCTCGGAGCCCGGTTCTCCCACCCCATGGCCAGCATCCGCAGCGAGCCGTGCGGGACGAGGTAGCAGGCGTTGACGGCCGGCCCGGTCCGGTCCAGCCGGTCCAGGTACTCGCCGACGGTGCGCCAGTCCCAGTCGAAGCCCTCCGGATCGCCGTTCCACCCGGCGATCTGGCGGCGCAGCGCGGGCAGCGTGCCGTCGTCGACCGGGGCGTAGGAGAGGCCGTCCTGGCCGAGGACTTCGCAGGTGACGCCCTGGGTGACCTTGGCCGGGTGGTCGGGTTCGAGCAGCAGGGCCAGGTCGGAGTGGGCGTGCATGTCGATGAAGCCGGGGGCCAGTACCAGGCCGTCGGCGTCCACTTCGCGGGCGCCGCCGAGCCCGTGCCCGAGCTCGGTGATCCGCCCCTGCCCGATCCGCACGTCGGCCCGGTACCGGTCGGCGCCGGTGCCGTCGACGACGGTGGCCCCCTTGAAGACGAGGTCATCGACCGGAGACTGAGGCTCCATCAGAAGTACGTCCTGATCAGGCCGGTGACCTTGGGGTCGGCCGCGGAGGCGTCGTCCAGCACCGGGATCATCGTCCACTTGTCGAAGGCGGTGCAGGGGTGGGACACCCCGAGCCGCAGTACCGCGCCGACCGGCGCGAGGTCGCCGGCGTCCCGCAGGAAGGCGTGCTGGTCGTTGAGCGCGGTGATCCGGGCCGCCGTGCCGGTCAGCACCGGTCCGCCCCGGACGAGTTGGGGCTCCGGCAGGCCCTCGTCGAAGGGCAGGTCGCGCTTGCCCGCGTCGAGCAGGGCCAGTTGCGGCTCCGGCCGGGAGACCACCCGGGCCCAGCCGTGCAGAGCGCCCCGGAAGGGCGTCGGACCGGCCCCCCGGGCCAGCGGGGAGATCCCCCGGTAGAAGCCGTCGTCGTGGGCGATGTAGGCGCCCGAGCGCAGGACCACCGAGGCCTCCGGCAGTGCGGCCAGCTCTTCGACCACCAGGTCGAAGTAGGCGCTGCCACCGGCCGTGACGATCGGCGGGGCACCGTCGGCGTAGCCGCCGGCCAGCCGTCCGTGCAGGTCGGCGAGGGCGCGCAGGTAGCCGCGGACGGTGGCCAGGCCGTCGGCGCCGGCGTCGTGGGCCAGTGCGCCCTCGTAGCCGCCGATCCCCGCCAGTCGCAGCGTCGGCGCGCGCAGCACCGCGGCGGCGACCTCGACGGCCGCGTCGACCCCGCGGGCGCCGGTCCGCCCGCCGGGGCCGCCGAGCTCGACCAGGACCTCGACCGGTCGTTCGGCGCCGGCCGCGCGCAGCGCCTCGTCCATCAGCCGGACGCTCTCGGTGGAGTCCACCCAGGAGACGAAGGCGAACGACGGGTCGGCGGCCAGCTCACCGGCGAGCCAGCCGAGCCCGGCCGGGTCGAGCAGGGTGTTGGCGAGCAGGATCCGCCGGACGCCGAACGCCCGCGCCACCCGGACCTGCGGGAGGTTGGCCAGGGTGATGCCGTGGCTGCCGGCGTCCAGCTGGGCCTGCCAGAGCGCGGGCGCCATCGTGGTCTTGCCGTGCGGGGCGAGGGCGACGCCCGCCTTGGCGCACCAGTCGGCCATCGTCCGCACATTGTGGTCGAGCGCGGCGGCGTCCAGGGTGAGCAGCGGGGTGCCGAAGCCGGCGAGGGTGGGCCCGGTGGCGAGGTAGTCCCGCACGGTCGACCCCCACGCGGCGGGCGGCAGCGCCTTGAAGCGCCAGTCGAGCACCTCGTCGGCGAGGGACGCGACCGCGCCGGTGTCGATGCCCGGTCCGGTGCCGCTGCTTACGAAGGTCTGGTCCACCGTATTCTCCTTACGTGTTGCAACATGTGCAACGAGGGTTGCACATGCTGGCATCACGGTTCTAGCATCGGCGCCGGACGAAGGTCAACGGAAACGGTCAGCCGCAGCACACGAGGAGCCCACCAGATGCCCCGACAGGACGCCGCCGTGAGCTCGGGCACCCCGCCGCTCGACAGCCCGACGGCGGCCGGCCGGGCGGAGCCGGGCCCGGCGGCGGCACCGGGCGGACCTTCGGCGCACGACGGCCCGGTGGCCCACGGCGGAGCGGCGACGCGCCCGACGCCCGGGACCCCGACGGCGGTCTGCGTGGGCGAGTCGATGGCTGTCCTGCTGCCGGACCGGCCGGGCCCGCTGGAGGCGGTGGAGAACTTCCACCTCTCGGTCGGCGGCGCCGAGTCCAACGTGGCGGGCGCCCTGGCGGCGCTCGGCGTGTCGAGCGCCTGGATCAGCCGGGTGGGCGACGACGGCTTCGGCCGCCGCCTGGTCGGCGAGGTCGCCGCCCGCGGGGTGGACGTCTCGGCGGTCGCCGTCGACCCGCACCGCCCGACCGGCCTCTACCTCAAGGAGGTCGGCGGCTCCACCGGTGCCCGGCACGACCTCGGTCCCGGGCGCAGCCGGCTGCACTACCACCGGCGCGGCTCGGCCGCCGCCGCGCTCTCGCCCGCCCTGTTGGACGACCCGGCCGCCGTCCGCCTGCTCGCCGGTGCCCGGCTGCTGCACCTGTCCGGCATCACCGCGGCCCTGTCCGACGACTGCCTGGCCCTGCTGCGCGCCCTGCTCGCCGACCGCCGCCCCGGCCGGCTGACCAGCTTCGACCTGAACTGGCGCCCCGCGCTCTGGCTGGACCGCGACCCGGCCGTCCTGCCCCCGCTGCTGGACGCGGCCGATCTGCTGCTGCTCGGCGCCGATGAGGGCGAGGCCGCCTTCGGCACCGGCGACCCGCTGGCGCTGCGCCGCCGGTTCCCCTCCCCCGCCACCGTGGTGGTCAAGGACGCCGCACGGACGGTCACCGCGCTGGAGCGGGACGGCGCGGCCGTCACCGAACCGGCCCTCGCCGTCGAGGTGGTCGAGGCCACCGGCGCGGGCGACGCCTTCGCGGCCGGCTACCTCGCGGCCACCGTCCGCGGCCTGGACCAGCGCCGCCGGCTGCGGCTCGGCCACCTCAGCGCCGCCTGCGCGCTGACCGCCCACGGGGACCAGGCCGAACTGCCCCCCGAGCCGGTGGTCGCCGCACTGCTGAACGCCTCCCCCCGGGAGTGGGCCGCCACCCGGGTCTCCGCGGATGGCATCGTGTCCCCCGTACTGCCCGCGGCGGCGCCGCCCCGGCCGGTCCCGTCCGCGACGGCGGCGCCGGTGGCCGGGGGCGGTGTCACCGACCCTCGACCGGCCGCCTCCCCGGCCCTTGGAGCACGATGAGCCAGACCGTCACCCGCGCCCTGCGCATCCTCGCCGAGCTCGGCGAGGGCGAGCGCTCGCTGGACCAGCTCGCCGAGGTGCTCGGCGTGCACAAGACCACGGTGCTGCGGCTGCTCCAGAGCCTCGAAGAGGAACGATTCGTCTACCGCGACCCGGCCTACCGCTACCACCTCGGCGCCGGCCTCTTCGCCCTCTCCGGCCTCGCCCTGGAGCAGCGCGGCGTCCGCCGGATCGCCGCGCCGCACCTGGCCGAGCTGAACGCCGCCACCGGCCAGACCGTGCACCTGGCCGCGTACGAGGGCGGGGAGGTCGTCTACATCGACAAGTACGACTCGCGCCACCCGGTCAGGATGTACTCGCGGATCGGCCTGCGGGCCGCCCTGCACAGCGCCGCCGTCTCCAAGGTGCTGCTCGCCGACCTGCCGGTGCCCGAGCGGCGCCGGGTGGTGGCCGGCATCGACTTCACCCCGCACACCGCCCGCACCCTGACCACTCCCGAGGCGCTGCTCGCCGAGCTGGAGAAGGTCGCGGCCCAGGGCTGGGCGCAGGACCACGCCGAGCACGAGGCCTTCATCAACTGCGTGGCGGCGCCGATCCGGGACGCCAGCGGACGCGTCGTCGCCGCCGCCTCGATCTCCGTCCCCGACGTCGTCCTCCCCTACGAACAGGTGCTGGAGCTGCTGCCCCAGCTGCTCGCCACCGCCCGCGCCGTCTCCGCCGACTGCGGGCAGAACCCCCAGGCTCCCCAGACCGGCTGACCCGCCGAACCGGCCGGCCCCGCCGGCCCCGGACCTGCCGAACCGCCACCACCAACCGAGGAAGCCCATGAGCGACCAGAGCGACAAGACCGAGATCCGCACCGACGGCGCCCCCGCCCCGGCCTGGATGTTCTCCCAGGGCGTCCGCAAGGGCCCCATCCTCCAGGTCTCCGGCCAGGGCCCGCAGGACCCGGCCACCGGCGAGTACCTGCACCACGGCGACGTGAAGGCACAGACCCGCCGCACGCTGGAGAACGTCAAGGCGATCGTGGAGGCCGGCGGCGCCACCATCGAGGACGTGGTGATGTTCCGCGTCTACCTGACCAAGCGGGCCGACTTCCCGCTGATGAACGAGGTCTACGCCGCGTTCATCGAGGAGAACATCGCGCCGGGCGGCGTGAAGCCCTGCCGCACCACGATCTTCGTCGAGCTGCCGCAGGAGCCGATGCTGGTCGAGATCGACGCGCAGGCCGTGATCGGCTGACCGGCCACCGAGACGCGCAAGCCGTGATCGGCTGACCCGCCGCGACACGACGCGCGGGGCCCGGACGAGTGTCCGGGCC